>CAIXZV010000156.1 GCA_903924005.1 uncultured Chloroflexota bacterium
CCTCGACCGCACCCCGGGCAGGTACGGGCTCGTCAGTCGCCGCGCAAGCACACCCGCGAGACCCCCGGCAGTCGCCGCCGCGTGCACCGATAGCCCATCGCCCGCCACCCACGGCAGCGCCACCACGCCCGACGAGCTCGCCGGGTCCAGCAGCCGATCAAGCGCGGCCAAGCGCTTCGACAGCGGCCACGCAAGCAGCCACGCCCCGTCCAGGTAGAGCAGGTCGAACGCCAGCAGCGCCGTGACGCGCCCATCGGCAGAAGGTCGCCCTGCCCCGTCAACGGCGACAACCTCCGCATCCAGCACCGCGGAGCTCGCCTCGATGTGGACGCCGCTCGCATCCGCCACCGCCCCGGCACGCACCAGCACGCGCTGCCCGCCAAACGAGGGCGTGAATGCGTAGTCCGGCGAGGCGAACGCGTCGCGGCGGAACACCGGCAGCATCGGCAAGACCTCGGCCTGCCCGGGCGAGGGCGTGCCGGGTGAGAGCCCAAGTGCGAGTTGGTCGCGCATTGCGCAGCGATCGTAGCCCTCGAGGAACCCGCAGGGCTAGACTGGCCGCCAACGACCAACGCCGCACACGAAGCGCGGCAAGCCACGGTTCCGCAAGGTTCCACACTCGGAGGAGCCCCGTGCCCCGCGCCGCCACGCCGCAAGACGTCTACCGCCTCGCCGTCCCCACGGACCCGCAGCTCTCCCCGGACGGCACGCTCGTCGCCTTCACGGTGACCCGGGCACGCCAGTCTGCCGACGGCTATTTCCGCTCCGTCTGGCTCGCCCGCACGGACGGTCAGGGCGACGCCCGCCGCGTCACGATGGGCCCCAAGACCGACGCCACGCCTCGCTTCTCGCCCGACGGCACAACGCTGGCCTTCCTGTCAGACCGCCGCGTCAAGGTGGAGGACGAGCCGGAGCGCCCGTCCGACGCGAGCGAGCGCCACGACATCGTCCAGATCCACCTGCTGCCGCTCAACGGCGGCGAGGCCCGCCGGCTCTCCGACCTGCCGCACGGTGTGGACGAATACGCCTGGTCGCCCGACGGCAAGACCATCGCCGTCCTGACAAGCTCGCTGGGCGCCACGATTGAGGCCGACACCAAGAAGCGCGGCCGCCCGGCTCCGCCCAAGCCCGGCCAGCCGAAGGTCAGCGACTTCCGCTACATCGACCGCCTTGGCTACCAGTACAACGGCGCGGGCTTCATCGACGACGCCGACACCCACCTCTGGCTGGTGGACGTCGCCACGGGTGAGGCGCGCAAGCTGGTCGCCGGACCAACGGCGGAGGACGGAATCGCCTGGTCGCCCGACGGGATGCGCATCGCGTTCTCGGCCAACCGCGCGGCGCACCCGGATCTCCATTACCGCTCGTCGATCTTCAGCGTTGACGTGGCGAGCGGCAAGATCACGCTGGTGGCCAGCGGCGCCAACTCCGTGTTTGAGCGTCCAGCCTGGACGCCAGATGGCGCCAACATCCTCGCGATGGGCGACCGCTTCCCACGCGTTGGCTACCGGACCGGCATCTGGCGCTTTGCGGCCGATGGCTCCGAAGCGGGTGCAGGCGGCGGCACAGACCTGCTGGCGGGCTCCGAGCTGAAGCCAGACGCCGGCATGAACAGCGACATCGTCAGCGGCGAGGGCGGCAACCTCGCGGTCACCGCGGACGGCCACCACGTGCTCTTCACAGCGCCCATCGATGGCGCGATGGAGCTCTGGGGCGTGCCCGTTACGGGCGGCAAGGCGCCTGGGCGCTTCACGGAGGCCCGGGCCTACATCGCCGGCTGGACTGCGGGCAAGGACGCGAAGGGCCACGACGTCGTGGTCGCCATCCGGGCTGACGCCACGTCGCTGCCTGAGGTGGCTGTCGTCCACGGCGGCGGGGCCACCCGCACGGCGCCGCGCTATCTCACGCAGCTCAACGCGCTGCTCCAGGCTGAGGTGGCCTGGGTTGCGCCGGTGGAGCGCCGCTGGCAGAGCGACGGTCGCGAGATCCAGGGCTGGCTCTACCCGGCGGGCGAGGGTCGGCAGCCGCTGGTCCTTGAGATCCACGGCGGCCCGCACACGCTCTACGGCTGGTCGCCGGTGCTGGAGTGGCAGATCCTGGCTGGCGCCGGGATCTCCGTTCTGGCCTGCAATCCGCGCGGCTCAGAGGGCTACGGCGAGGAATTCAACCGGGCGAACCTTGCCGACTGGGGCGATGGCCCGATGGCCGACGTGATGGCCGGCGTGGACCAGGCGATCGACGACGGGCTGGCCGATCCGCGCTGCCTTGGCGTGACCGGCGGCTCGTACGGCGGGTACCTCACCAACTGGATCGTCGGCAAGACGTCGCGGTTCCGCGCCGCCCTCACCGCACGCTCCGTCGTGGACATGAAGACGCTGTTCCTCACCGGGGACATCTCGGGCGCCGAGTGGGCCGAGATGGAGTTCTTCCGCTCGCCCTGGACGGACGCCGCGTACTTCGATTCCATCTCGCCGCTCTCGCTGGCGCCCAACGTCACGACGCCGCTGCTCATCCAGCACAGCGAGCGCGACCTGCGCTGCACCGTGGGCCAGGCCGAGGCCCTGTTCACCGTGCTGCGCTCGCTGCGCAAGCCCGTGCGCTTCATGCGCGTGCCCGACGAGAGCCATGAGCTGACGCTCTCCGGGGCGCCGTTCCGCCGCGCCGAGAACCTGGTGCAGATCCGCGACTGGTTTGCGCACTTCCTGGTCAACGGCGGGACGAAGCTGCCGCCGGTGCCGAAGGCCCGGGCTGGCCGATGACCAAGTCCGCCACGTCCGTCACGCGCGACACCGCCGCCCGCGAGCGCGCCCGCGACCTGGTCCAGGCGTGGGACGGTCGTGCCTCCGGGCTCGGTTCGCTGCTCGGCCGCGTCACGCCGGTTGATGCGGTTGGCGTGCAGGAGCGTGTCGCCTCGCTCCAGAAGCGCTCCATCAAGAAGGCGTCCAAGCTCTGGGCGCTGGACCTTGTCGTCCGGATGATCGACCTCACCACGCTGGAGGGGAAGGACACGTCCGGCAAGGTGCGCGCGCTGTGTGCCAAGGGCATGCACCCGCTGCCGGGCAATGACGCCATCCCGCACGTCGCCGCAATCTGCGTCTACCCCACGTTTGTCGCGGAGGCCAAGGCAGCGCTGGGCTCGTCCGGCGTCAAGGTGGCATCGGTCGCCACGGCGTTCCCGTCTGGCCAGACGTTCCTCGATGTGAAGCTGGCGGAGGTCCGCGCGGCTGTCGATGCCGGCGCCGACGAGATCGACATGGTCATCGACCGCGGCGCGTTCCTCTCCGGGGACTACGCGGGCGTGTTTGACGAGATCGTCGCGATCAAGGAGGCCGCTGGCCCGGCGCACCTCAAGGTGATCCTCGAGACGGGCGAGCTGGGCACCTTCGACAACGTCCGGCGCGCGTCCGTGCTGGCGATGGCGGCCGGCGCGGACTTCATCAAGACCTCCACCGGCAAGGTGACCCCGGCAGCGACCCTGCCCGTGACCCTCGTCATGCTGGAGGCGATCCGCGATTTTGAGCGGACCACCGGCAAGCAGATCGGCATGAAGCCCGCGGGCGGCATCAAGACGGCCAAGGAGTCGATCCAGTACCTGGTGGTGCTGTACGAGACGCTCGGACCGCGCTGGATGTCGCCGGACTGGTTCCGCTTCGGTGCGTCCTCGCTGCTGAACGACGTGCTGATGCAGCTCGAGAAGGAGCGCACGGGCGTCTACCAGCGCCCGGACGACTTCACGCTGGACTGAGGCGGCTCCCACCCGGTTTCGGGCTGCGCGCGGCGCGCCACGGTACGTCGCCGCATCGTCGCAATGTGTGACATAACCGGATCAAGCCCTGGACTTTGGCGGGACCGAGCGGCGCCGAGGTCCTAACCCGTCAGGGCCAGGCGGACTTTGACGCCTGCACAGGCCGATGACGCCAGGCTCGCCCACCGGGTTGGCGCTACAGCTCGTCGAGCGGCACAACCTCGCCAGCCTCGGCCGCCGCGAGACCGGCCTGCGCTCGCTCGAGCGCATCGGGGATTGTGTCGAGGGTTGCCGTGATGCCGCCGACGTGCGCGTGGACGCCCTCGAGCCGCCGCGCGCCCGGCACGGTGCGGGCCAGGAAGTCCAGCACGATCGCCGTCTGCTTCACGCGCTCGTCCATGTCGAACGAGGCGTGGCCCGTGGCGTACGTGTAGACCTGCGGCTCGATCCCGCGCTCCCGGAGCCGCCCGACGTAGTTCCACACCTGGCGGATGGGGCAGCGCGAGTCGTTCTCGCCGGCCATGAGCAGCAGCGGCGCGCGCACCGCGTCCACGTACGTGATGGGCGAACGCTCCTCGTACAGCGCGGGCATCTCGGACGGCGACCCGCCAAACAGTGAGCGGTCCAGCGCCTGCAGGGTGGGGGACTCGTCCTCGTACGCGGCCACGTAGTCCGCAACTGGGACGCCGCCGATCCCCGAGATCCAGCGCTCCGGATGCCGGCCCATGCCCAGCAGCGTGACGTACCCGCCCCATGACCAGCCGGCCAGCACGACCCGCGCAGGATCCGCCAGCCCGCGGGCGACGATGTCGTCCAGCCCCGCCAGCACGTCCTCAAGCTCAAGGAAGCCGACGTTGCCCGTGAGTTCGTCCCGCCACGCCTGGCCAAAGCCCTCTGACCCGCGGTAGTTCACCTGCGCCACCAGGAACCCGGCATCGACATGCGCCAGGATGTCCGGCGCCCAGCGGTCCATGTCCACCGAGTGCGGTCCGCCGTGGACCCGCATGATCACGGGGTGTGGCCCCGGTCCCTCCGGATGCACCAGGAACCCGTGGACGCGCTGGCCCTTGGGGTTGGCGAACCACCACGCCTCAAACGCCCGACCCGCCGGCGCGGCAGGCCCTTCCGGCGACAACAGCGGCGCCGACGAGCCCACGGCCAGCAGCGCTGCCGGGTGCAGCCCGTTGTGGCAGCGATACCAGACCGCGCCGTCCGGCCGAACCGCGGCGCCCGTGATGGTTCCCGGCTCCGTGTCGAGCAGCGTGGTCACCCCGGTGGCGATGTCGTGGCGGTGCAGCCGATTCCGGCCCTCCACCATCTGGATGATCAGCACGGCGGACCCGTCAGGCCACCAGCCCGATGGCTCAAGATCGCCGTCCAGCCCGGTTGCCAGATCCGTGACAGCGCCGGTGGCGATGTCCCAGATGGCCGGGTTTCGATGCCCCGTCCGCTCGTGCGCGATGAGCATCCGCCGATCCCCGGCGACTGGCGAGAAGCCCACGCCCGAAAGCGCCAGCCCCTCGTCCCGCAGGTTCGCCACCGTGGCGCCTGTGGACGCGTCGATCGCGCGCAGGGCCGGGTGCATCAGGTCCCCGTCCTCGCAGACCTCCAGGACCAGCACCGCGTCATCAGCGGAGAGCGCCCCCCGGTCCACCGCGCCGGACATGCCCATGCCCCCGACGAGCCACACTGGCTGCTCGTGCGCGTACAACTGGCGCACTGGCGCCCCGTCCTCGCTGGTCCAGACGGTGTACCCGCTGTCACGGCTGATGGCCGCCACGGTCCGCCGCTGGCCAACAGCCAACCCCTCGTTCCACCCCACGGGGATCCCCGGGAGCAGCTCCACAGGCTCCGCGCCCGCCTCGCCCGCAAACGGCGACACCACAAAGGTCCCCGTCTCCGCGCCCGTTGCGTCCCGAAACCAGATCACCCCGGTCCCGTCCCGCGTGGGCCGGCCCGAGAGCACGCCCACCGGATCATTCGTCACCCGATGCCGCAAACCGCGGGCGCGGTCCCACGCATGGAGCTGATAGCTGCCGCTCTCTGTGGACGCCACGACGAGCCGATCCGGCGCGTCAGGGGCCCACGACGGGAACGACAAGATGGGCGAGCGGAAGCGACGCTCCCAGATTGGCAGGTCTGACATGGTGGAAGCGTAGAGCACGCCACTTATCTCGCGCTTATCTGCGCGCCGCGCTCGAAACCGACGATAGGTCTACCCTCCAACGCGACATGTATCGCCAACCCACGCAGCCCTCGCTGCTGGCGCGTCTGCGCCCCGTCATCGCCACCCTCGTCAGCATCGTCCTGCCGGGTCTTGGCCACGCGGTCTACCGCCTTGGCAAGCCCATGGTCATGGCGCTGTTCCTGGTGCCGAGCCTCATCGGCATCGCCGCCCTGCTCCTCTGGTGGATCTCGGCGGGCACCTTCGGGATCCTTGCGGCGATGGTCTCGCCGCAGGCGCTCACGGTGATCGCCATCGCCAATGTGCTGATCGCGCTGTGGCGCGGCGCAGCCGGTATCGACGCCCTCCGACGCCTTCGGCCATCGCGACCAGCCATCGCGGCCGCAGCCGCTGTCATCGTCATCGGCGTGGCGGTCCCGCACATGCTCATCGCGCAGACCGTCTCGTCAGCCGCGGACTACCTCGACAGCACCTTCGCCAACGTGGAGCCCACGCCCGAACCCACCCAGACGCCCACGGACGCGCCCACGGCTGGCGCGACCGGGTCCGGCG
>CAIXZV010000157.1 GCA_903924005.1 uncultured Chloroflexota bacterium
CGCTCGGGCGCCATCGTCACAGCCGGCACTGATGCCCCCGTGGAGCCTGTGGATCCCTGGCCCGGTGTCGCCTGCGCCGTGACCCGCAGTGCGCCGTCATGGGGGGCCGGGTCTGCGCCGTTTGGCCCAGATGGCGGGCTTTCGTTGTGGGAGTCCCTGCGGACCTGGTGCGTGGCGCCTGCCATCACCGCCGGAGAAAAGGGTCGAGGGCGCCTGACGCCGGGACAGGCCGCTGACATCGTGATCCTGCCTGCGGCAGCGCTCACCGAGCCCGTCGCAAACGGCGGCGCGCTCTGGAGCGCCCAACCGCGGCTGGTGCTCCTCGACGGCGAGGTTGTGGCCGGGGCCTGAGGGTCAGGCGCGGTGAGGCAAGCCCCGCTGGCGGCGCGCCTCGTAGAGCAGGATCGCCGCTGTCGTGGAGACGTTGAGGCTGTCGGCGACGCCCAGCATCGGCAGGCTTACCGCCGTCACGTCGGGCCCGTCCCACACAGGCGTCAGGCCGTCAGCCTCGCCGCCCATGACGATGGCCACGGGTCCGGTGAGATCGGTCTCTGTATACGAGGCCTGCGCCTCGACGCGCGTGGTGACAATGCGCATGCCGCGCCCGCGCAGCCACGCCAGCACGTCCGCCGATGACCCGGCGGCAACCGGCAGCGCAAAGATGGTCCCAAGCGATGCGCGCACGGCGTTTGGATTGAACAGGTCGGTCCGCGCATCAGCCGCGATCACCGCGTCCGCACCGGCCCCATCGGCGGAGCGCAGCACCGCGCCAAGGTTTCCGGGCTTCTCAACGCCCTCGATCACCACCAGCAGCGGCTCTGCCGGGAGGACGCAGCGCGCCAGCGTCAAATCAGGAATGCGCACGGTGGCAACCACGCCCTCCGCCCGGTCGCCAAAGGCAATGCGGTCTAGGACCGGTGCCGTGACCTCGGTCACGTGGGCGCCGCGCTTGTGCGCTTCGGCAACCGCCAGACGTCCCTCGGCGTCCAGACGCTCCCAGTCAACAAACGCCTCAACAACGACCGCCCGCCCGGCCAGCGCCCTGGCAAGCTCTCGCGAGCCGTCAATCAGCGTGAGACCCGCGGCATCACGCTCACGACGACCGCGCAGGTCCGCCACGGCCTTGATCCGCGGGTTCTTGGCGCTGCTGATGACCAGCGGGTCAGCGGCCACGCTTGGGGCTCTTGGCGCCGTGCATCACGCCGCCGCTGCGGGCAATCGCGCCCAGCGCAAGGCTGTTGCCCGACGTGGAGATCAGGGCAAGATCCTCGCCCGTGGCGGACACACCGAGGTGCTCGCGCAGCAGCGCGCCAAGCCGCTCTCCGTCAAACCCAGGCGTGTGCGCGCTCAGGAGCACAAATGACGGCTTCGGCCCAACCAGAGCGGACACATCCTCAAGCAGAGCGGGAAGGTGCGTCTCAATCTGCCAGGCGCCCTCGCCGTGGCCATACGTGGGCGGGTCAAGAATGACCCCGTCATACCGGTGGCCGCGGCGGCGCTCGCGCTTGACGAAGGCGCGGACGTCGTCAACCAGCCAGCGGATGGGTGCCTCGGCCAGACCAGACAACTCGGCGTTCCGGAGCGCCCAAGCCACGGCGGGCTTTGACGAGTCAACGTGGGCCACCCGCGCGCCGGCGCGAGCACACGCAAGCGATGCGCCGCCGGTGTAGGCGAAGAGGCTCAGCACCTCGGGCTGCCGCTCCAGCTGTCCCTGTGCTTTGCGGACGGCCGCGTCAAGCCAGGCCCACGTCTCCGCATGCTCCGGGAAGACGCCAACCTGGCCACCGGCCGCAGGACGGCACTCGAGCGTCAAGTCTCCGGCTTGGATCTGCCACGGGTCAGCGGCGGCACCGCGGACCCAAGCGCCGCGAGCCCACTGCAGGGAGGGACGCTTCCAGTCTGCCGCCGACAGGCGAGGGGGCATGACGGCGCCAGGCGCGGGACGGTCAACCACGACGCTGCCGAAGCGCTCAAGGCGCCGGCCGTCGCCGCAGTCGAGGAGTTCAAGATCGGTCATGGGGATATGGTCGCACGCCTGACTCCTCGGGCGGGTTCGCATCGGTCCGCATGCTCTCCGGATCCGGGCCGCACGAGTCGGCCGTGAAGCATCGTGGTATCCTGCGCGGCCGAAGGGCGATTAGCTCAGTTGGTTAGAGCGCATGCTTGACATGCATGAGGTCACTGGTTCGAGTCCAGTATCGCCCACCACCCTTCAGCCCCTCGGGGCCGCAGGCAGCCAACGCGTTGAGCGGGACACGCTCCGCCGGAACGTCGCCAGAGAGCAGGGGCCAAGGCTGGAAGCCCCCGTCGACCGCAACCGGCAGCAGCACCACCCGTGAGCGGCCGGTGAACCGGTCCGGGATCCGCCCGTTAGCGCGGCGTGAGAGCGCAGCGTTAGCCCCATGCGGCGCGCGGCGAAGGCGGGTGGAACCGCGGGAGGATCAACCTCTCGTCCTGTCGGGACGAGAGGTTTTGTATTTCCTCGAGGAGCGTGAGCGAGATGGCAGACGACAAGGCAGCTGCCGCGGGCGGAGCGGCCGCCGCGGGTCCAGCCGATGTGGCCAGCGACGAGCCGGAGTTTGAGGCGCCGGACCGCGGGTCCGTGGACGAACTGCTCGACGCCGGGGCGCACGCCCCCATCGACGCCATGCGCCACTCCACCGCACACGTGATGGCCGAGGCCGTCCTCGCCCTGTTCCCGGGCGCGAAGCTGGGCATCGGCCCGGCCATCGACAACGGCTTCTACTACGACTTCGAGCTCCCGCGAGCTCTCTCCACTGACGACCTCGCCGCCATCGAGGCGCGGATGGGCGAGAGCGTGAAGGCCAATCACCCCTTCGTACGTCGCGAGGTGCCCTTCGCAGAGGGTCGCGCCATCGAGGAGGCGGCTGGCCAGGGTTTCAAGGTGGAGATCCTTGACGACCTCGCGCGCAAGGCCGCCGAGGCGGGCACGGACATGCCGCCCACAACCTTTTACGACCACGGCCCCTTCAGCGATCTCTGCAAGGGCCCGCACGTGTCGTCCACAGGCCACATTGGTCCGTTCAAGCTGCTCGCGGTGGCCGGCGCGTACTGGCGCGGCGACGACAAGCGCCCAATGCTTCAGCGCATCTACGGCACGGTGTGGGAGACGCAGGAAGAGCTCGACCGCTACCTGTGGCGGCGCGAGGAGGCGAAGAAGCGCGACCATCGCAAGCTAGGCCGCGAGCTGGACCTGTTCAGCTTCCACGATGTGAGCCCGGGCGCCGCGTTCTGGCACCCGAAGGGCCAGCGCATCTGGCGGACACTTGAGGCGGCGGTCCGCGAGGTCCAGGACCGCCGCGGGTACACCGAGGTCTCCACGCCGATGGTGGTGAGCCAGCGGCTGTGGGAGGCGTCCGGCCACTGGGCGCTCTACAAGGAAAACATGTTCCTCATCGAGAGCGAGGGCCAGACCTTCTCGCTCAAGCCGATGAACTGCCCCGAGTCCACGATCATCTACAAGACGCACCTGCGCTCGTACCGCGACCTGCCGCTGCGCTTGAGCGAGTTTGGCCGGCTGCACCGCAACGAGCGTTCGGGAACGCTCTCAGGCCTCACGCGCGTCCGCCAGTTCATCCAGGACGACGGCCACATCTACGTCCGCCCGGACCAGCTGGGCGACGAGATCAAGGCACTGATGAGTGAGGTTGACGAGGTCTACGGCTGGTTTGGCCTGAAGCCCGAGATCAAGTTCGGCACGAAGCCCGCCAAGGCCCTCGGCGATCCGGCACTCTGGGAGAAAGCGGAGAACCTCATCCGCGAGACCCTGGACGCGTCCGGCCTGTCGTGGACGCTCAAGCCCGGCGACGGCGCGTTCTACGCGCCCA
>CAIXZV010000158.1 GCA_903924005.1 uncultured Chloroflexota bacterium
CCCACGTCAAAGCACCAGCCCACCTTGGCCGGATCCGTCTCCTCAAGCAGCCGGATGGTCTCGTTCTGCGTCTCCACGTAGGTGCCCACGTGGTTGTGGAGGACCACCTTCATGCCCAGAGGCGCGATGTTGTCCGCCAGGTCCTCAAGCCCCTTGGCGAGGTTGCGCCACTGCTGATCCGTGAGGCCGTTTGCCTCCACGACATGGCCCGCCTCGGCACGTCGGCGCTCGTCGCCGGCCTCTGCCGCAATGATCAGCGTGCCGCCGTTGGCGTGGAGGCGGTGGGCGATCGCCATCGCCTTGGCCATCTCCTCGTCGTACTTGTCCGCGTCGCGGAAGCCAAGCAGGACGAACATGCCAATCATCGAGAGCCCGCGCTTGCGCAGCTCCACGCCCACGGCTTCCGCATCGTCGGGGAAGCCCGGGCCCCACTCGGTGGCGTCGTAGCCGCCCGCCACCATCTCGTCGAGCATCTGGCGATACTCGATCCAGGGGCGGATGTCGACGTCCGCGTTGTTCCAGTTGACTGGTGCTGTGCCGATGCGCATCAGATGAGCTCCGCTCGCTGCTTGGCCACGTTGGTCTCATATCGCGCCCGCGCCGTATTCACCATGTCCGAGCCGGACACTTGGGCCACTGGCACGTCCCACCAGCTCTCGTAGCCTGGGGCGCGCTTCTCGGGGCTCACCGCGACGTGGATCAGGGTGACGCCGTCGTGCGCGCGGGCGGCCTTGATGCCGTTGCGGATCTCGTCCTCGGTCCGCGCGTAGAACGCAAGGGCGCCCATGGACTCCGCGTGCTTCTTGAAGTCAACCGGGATGTAGCCACCGTCCAGACGCCCGGTCTTTGCGTTGCGGAACCGCAGCTCGTTGCCAAACTGGGGCACGCCGCAGTTGAGCGCCAGGTCCTTGATGCACTGGTAGCCGTGGTTGTCGAACACGATGATCGTGAGCTTGATGCCCTCGGCAACCGCCGTGACAATCTCGGAGTTGAGCATCAGGTACGTGCCGTCGCCAATGGCGACCACCACCTCGCGGTCCGGTTCGGCCAACTTGATGCCGATGCCCGCCGGGATCTCGTAGCCCATGCACGAGTAGCCGTACTCAAGGTGGTAGGCCTTGCTGTCCTCGGGCCGCCAGAGCTTGAGCAGGTCGCCCGGGAGCGAGCCCGCGGCGCAGACCACGGTGGCGTGGCCGCCCACGGCGTCGTTGACGATGCCGATGACCTCTGGCTGCGCCAACTCCTCGGTCTCGCCGTTTGGCGTGCGGTGGAAGGTGACGCGCTCGTCCCACTCGGCCTTGAGCGCGGCCACCTTCTGGCGGTACGCCTGGCCGGTGCCGCCATGGGCCGCGGCGGCGAGGGCCTCGGTGATGGCTGTGAGCGTCTCGCGCGCGTCGCCAATCACCGGGACGGCGTGCATCTTGCCCGCGTCAAACCCGTTGATGTTGAGGCTGACAAAGGTGACGTCAGGATCCTGGAACGCGGTGCGTGACGCGGTGACAAAGTCCCCCATGCGGGTGCCCACGCCAATCACCAGATCCGCATCCTTGGCCAGCCGGTTGGCGGCCAGACCGCCTGCCGAACCGATGGGCCCAACGTTCCACGGGTGGTTCCAGGGCAGCGTGGCCTTGCCGGCCTGCGACTCGCTCACCGGGATGCCGTAGGTGGTGGCCAGCTTGTCCAGCGCAGCTTCGGCACCCGAGTAGATGGCGCCGCCACCCGCGACGATCAGCGGGCGCTTGGCGGTCCGGATGAGCTCAACCACCTCGGCCACCAGCTCCGGCTCCGGTCTGGGCCGGCGGACACGCCAGACGCGACGGGCGAAGAAGCGGTCAGGCCAGTCGTAGACCTCGGCCTGGACGTCTTCAGGGAGCGAGATGGTGACGGCGCCGGTCTCGGCCGGGTCCGTGAGGACGCGGAACGCCTCAGGGAGGCTGGAGAGCAGCTGCTCGGGGCGCGAGATGCGGTCGAAGTAGCGCGAGACGGGGCGGAAGGCGTCAGAGGCGGAGACGTCGTGCTCAATCGGGTGCTCAATCTGCTGGAGCACCGGGTCAACCAGACGGTTCGCAAAGTAGTCAGACGGGAAGAGCAGGACGGGGAGCCGGTTCACGGTGGCGGTGGCGGCACCCGTGATCAGGTTGGTGGCGCCGGGGCCGATGGAGCTGGTACAGGCGAACGCACGCAGCCGGTTGTGGTGCTTGGCGAAAGCGGTGGCGATGTGGACCTGGCCCTGCTCGTTCTGCGGGCGGTAGTACGGCATGTCGTACTCGTCGCCGATCTCCTCAAGCGCCTGCCCCAGGCCCGCCACGTTGCCGTGGCCGAAGATGCCCCAGACGCCGGCGATAAACCGGGTCTGAACGCCATCGCGCTCGACGTACTGCGCCGCCATAAACCGGACAATCGCCTGCCCGACAGTCAGCCTCACCGTTGCCATTCGTTGCTCCTCTCGCCCGCGCCAGCCCGGCGCGCTGACGCCCATCGTGACAGAAACCGCGCTCGGGCGCAATCGATTACACGCGATCTGGCGACAAGGAGACCGCGAGAGGTTCCACGTCACGCTTGACGGTCTTGGTCCGCCTCGCCTAACCTATGCAATCGATTACTCAATCGGTTACCGGTCGTCAGGCCGAGGCCAAGGACAGTTGGAGGCGGCATGCGGAAGGCGAGGAAGACCGGCCAGGCCCCGTCCACCCCTCGGGTCTCCGCGCCCACGATGTGGCGCTGGGAGGCCACCGCATGACCGAGCGCGCTGCGCCATCCACCATCCGCGACGTCGCCAACCGGGCCGGCGTCTCCACGGCCACGGTCAGCCGCGTGCTGGCCGGTATCGGCCACCCAAAGGCCGAGACCGTCGCGGCCGTTGTTGCCGCCGTTGAGGCGCTGGACTACCGGCCATCAAGCGTTGCGCGCTCGCTGCGCATGAAGCGGACCTATACCTTCGGCCTGATCATCACGGACATCGCCAACCCCTTCTTCCCGGAATTGGTGAAGACCGCAGATGACGCAGCCCGGGTGGCCGGGTACTCCATCGTCTTGGGCAGCACCGACTACGAGGAGCATCGCGCAGTCCACTACCTGGAGCTGATGACGGATCGCCGCGTTGACGGGCTGATCGTCGCATCAAGCCAGGTGGCTGCTGAGGCCTGGGCATGGCTTGCGCACGCGCCGGTGCCGTCCGTGGTGGTCAACGTGGAGCCCACGGTCGCCACAACCACGGTGATCACATCGGACAACGAGGGCGGCATCCGCCTCGCCACCGAGCACCTCATCGGGCTTGGCCACCGGCAGATCGCCCACGTTGCGGGACCCTCGTCCTTCACCGCCGCCACTGCGCGCCTCGCCGGGTTTCGCGCCGCGTGCGCCGAAGCCGGTCTGGACCCCGACACAATCCCCGTCATCACGGGCGACGGCCAGTTCGGCGGCGGCGAGGCCGCCGCGCGGCGCCTGCTGGCCGAACACCCCGATGTCACCGGCATCGTCTGCTACAACGACATGACCGCCGTCGGCGTACTCGCGGGCGCCCGCGCCGCTGGTCGGTCCGTCCCTGCCGATCTGAGCGTCATCGGCTGCGACGACATCTCGGTGGCCTCGTGGGTCTCCCCTGCGCTGACCACGGTTGCCCAGCAGAAGGGCGAGATGGGCAGGCTGGCCGTGGAGTACCTGATCCACGTGCTGGACAACCCAGACGAGCCGCACGTGCCCGAGGTGGTTCGGCTGCCGATGATCCTCCGCGTGCGGGGGACCACCGGCCCGGCACCTGCCACCGGCGCACGGTCGAGGTAGCCACGATGGTCCGCGAGATCGGCGTTGGCGTGATCGGCATGGGCTGGATGGGCGAGGTGCACAGCCGTGCCTACAACGCCATCCATGACCGCTTCCATGACGCCGGGTACCGGCCACGGCTGGTGATCTGCGCCGACACGGTGGAGGACCGCGCCCGCGCCGCCGCCGAGCGTTTTGGCTTTGCCGCCTTCACCACGGATCCGCAGGCCGTCATCATCCATCCCGATGTTGAGGTGGTGGACATCACCGCGCCAAACGGGCTGCACCTGGAGCTCAACCTCGCCGCGGCCGCTGCCGGCAAGCACATCGCATGCGAGAAGCCCGTTGGCCGCTTCCCCGCCGAAACGATCGCCGCGTGGGAGGCCGTCAAGGGCCGCGGCCTGATGACCTCGGTTGGCTACAACTACCGCTGGGCGCCCATGGTGCAGTACGCGCGCCAGCTGATCGAAGCCGGCGAATTGGGCGACATCACCCACTACCACGGGCGGTTCCTCAACGGCTATGCCGGGGACCCGCTTGGCTTCCTCTCATGGCGTTTTGAAGCCGAGCACGGGCTTGGCACCCTGGGCGATCTCGCGTCCCACGTCATCGACATGGCCCACTTCCTCGCCGGGCCTGTCAGCCGCCTCGTCGGCAATCGCGAGGTCTTCATCACGGAGCGTCCCATCCCCACGCCTGGCGTGGGGACGCACTACGACGTCGCCACCGGCACAGAGGCCAAGGGCCCGGTGACCAACGAGGACTATGTCAGCTCGCTCGTCCGCTTTGACAACGGCGCCCAGGGGATCCTGGAAGCCTGTCGGGTGATCAACGGCGCAAAGGTGGAC
>CAIXZV010000159.1 GCA_903924005.1 uncultured Chloroflexota bacterium
CTTCAGCGCGATCGTTTGCAGGCACGATGAGCCGGCGGCCGGCGCCCGCGGTGAGCCTGGCGTTGGTGGGGCGGACCGCGACGTCCACCTCGAGCGCGGCCGGCGTCTGGTTCTGGATGACGACGGGCAGTTCAAACGTGTCGCCAAAGTTGAGGAAGCGCGGGGCCGATGGGCGCACCATCAGCGGCAGACGCGCGGTCACCGCAGCCTCGCCCACGCCAAAGCGCGTGACGCCATCGGTTGCCACAACCACCACGCGATACCGCGTGAGGTTGTCCGGCAGCTTGAGCGGGACCGTGGCCCGGCCGTCCGCGTCCAGCTCCACGGCGGCGGCAAACAGGGCCAGCGCCGAGAAGTCCGTCCGCGCGCGGATGGGCTCCGGAGCGGGCTCCGGCCCGCCGCGCATCGCCCGCTTGTACATGGCGCGGCCGCCGGGTGCCTCGTCCATCATGGGCGCCCCAGCCATCGCCATGGGCGCCGGCATCGCCATCTCGCTCAGCACCGCCCGGACCCGCGGCCGAGGCGGCTCCGGCAGCGCGATGTCGCCGGGCCTTGCCAGCAGCACGTCTGCACGGGACCGGCGATCCATGACGCCCTCGTCCCGCTCCGGGTAGAACACGGCCAGGGGGTCCGGGTTGGCGTAGCCCGCCAGCGCAAGCACGGCCTCGTCCGCCACCACAACCGTGGCCCCGCCGCTCACCGGCTCGCCGCCGGCTCCGCGCACGATCAGATCCACCTCCGTGGACTCGCCCGGGCGCAGCCCTGTCTGGCGCGGGGTCACGGCCACGGTGAGCGTGCGCCTCAGCGGCGGCACCGGCAGTTCCACCGTCCCTGACGCAAACGCCGGCCGCATGACCCCAGGCGCGCCATCCCGCGGGACCGCGCCAACCAGCGCCACCGAGGCGTGGATGTTGGGCGTCATCGCATCGGCAATGGGGATGCGCAGCGTGTGCGTCCCGCTCTCCACGGTGAAGCGCTCCTCGCGCAGCAGGCCATCACGGCGCAGGGTCAGGAGGCCCTCTGCCGGGACAAACGGGGCGATCAGCAGCACCTCCGCCACGTCGCCCGGGGCATAGGTGCGCTTGTCCGGTACGAGGACCAGCTCGTCCTCGTCGAGACCACGCCGCGGCTGCGGCTTGCCGCCCGCAACCCACGCGGTCAACGTTGCCGTGTTGGCGCGCCCGGCATCGTCCGCGATGCTCGCGGTAACGCGCCATCGGCCGCCCGCGGGCTTCTCCAGACGAAGGGCGACCGGCACACCCTCAGAGGTAGCGGAGAGTTCCTCCACCTCGACGGCCTCCTCGCGCCACTCGCCCTTGACCTGGCGGTGCTCGCGGCGCTCCGCCCGGAGCGCGATGGCCGTGCCGGGCATGGCGATGCCGTCAATGTCCGTGACGACAGCCTCGAACTCCAGCGGCTCCCCCGCCGCGACAAACGAGCGCTCACCGCGCAAACCGACATACACCGCCGCCGGGTGCACCACCACCGCTGCCGACGCGGTCCAGGCCTGACGGTTGACGTCCGTGACCGTGCCCTCGGCCGACACCACCCAGGGACGCGGGGGGCTCGCGGGGCTTGTGCCAATCTGGAGCCGGTGGATCCCATCCGAGCCGGTTCGACCCGAGAAGCTCCCGTCGTTGTCTTCGGCCTCGTCGTGGTCCTCATCGCCGCCCCAGCCGCGACCCCACCACGGGACGAACTCTCCAAAGGTGAAGCGGTCCCAGCCCGGGGGCGAGTAGGCGCCAGCCTTCGCCGTGACCTCCCATGTGACGTCCGCGCCAGCGAGCGGGCCACCGGCGTAATAGGCCGCAGCCACGGACACCGCCACAGGATCACCCGCAATCGCGGGGCCTGGGTCCACGGAAGCCGTCACCTCGTACTCAGGCCGGCGGAACTCGGCGATCTTGAATTGGTGCACGGTGCTGCCGCGGGAGCCGGCGTGCCGGGGCTTGAGTTCCAGAGCGGCGACGCCGAGGCCAGCCGTTGGCGGCAAGGCGAACCCGACATCAAACCCGCCCAGCCGATCAAGCGACGCCGCGCCCGCGACGATCTCGTTGCCCATCGCGTCGCGCGCGGTCCAGGCAACCAACGTCACGCCCTGCGGCGCGGCCGTCAGATCGCCCAGCGGCCCGCCGCCGATGACGCGGATCCAGCCCTTGACCCGCACCGTCTCCCCGGGCCGGTACAGGCCGCGATCGTTGAACGCCATGATCTGCACGGTGTTGGCCATGTTGGTTGGCTGCCATGAGCTGTACCAGTTGCCGGGGCGCAGCATCGCGACATCGGCGCCGCGCCGGGCAACCAGGGCCGACTTCGCGGCATCTCCCTTCAGCCGCAGCTTGGCCGTGCCGTCAGCCGCACTGACCGCACGCGACTCTCCAACTTCCAGCGCAATCCCCCCCAGCGGCGCACCCGTGGCAAGGTCCGTGACCCAGGCGGCCAGGCTGTTGTCGTCCGATGACGCGTCCAGGCCAAGCTGCGTGGCCTGCACCCACGTCCACTGGCGCTCTGACCGGTGGCCGCGGCCCAGCCCGTGCGTGACGACAAGCGCCGCCTGGCCCACGCCGCCATTGAGCGCAGCACCCAGATCCAGGTCAACGTCCGCCCAGGCGAGGCCATCGCCCGGGGTCTCCAGGTCACGCCGCACTACCGGTCTGCCGGGCGGCGGCGCCGCGGGCTCGCTCCACTGGTTGTTGGACCACGTTGTCCAGGCGTCCCAGTCAGCAGGCGTCACGCGATACAGCGCAGCGCCAAGCGTGCGGGTGCCGATGGCGCGAACCGTGACGCTCCGCGGCCCAACGGGGTCCAGCACGATGTGCTCCCCGCCCAGGATCTGGAACTGCGGCTCCGGCTCCCCAACCTTGAACATCATCGCCGGCGCCGGTTCAAGCTCCTGCCCGAAAACGTCCCGCAACCCGGGCGTGAGCGTGAGGTGGTACGTGGACCGGCCGCGCGAGTGCGGCACGGCAACCTGGAGCGTGCTGCCCCAGCAGGACACCGACACGTCCGAGATGGGCGGCTCGATCTGGACAAGGTGCGCGTCAAGCGTGCCAGCATCAATCTGGTTGCTGCACTCGATGGTCCACGGTGCGCCCGGGTAGGCAAATCCGCGGCCCCAGCCGGCGCGGAACCCCGAAACCGTGAACGGGCCGGGCGTGCGGTAGGCCCAGCGCTGCGCATGGGCCGTTGTGCGCGGACCCTCGGCGGACGGCGTCCCGGCCAACAAGTCAACGCTCACGTGCTTGTTCATCGCGGGCGCTGGGTCCGGGACCACCACCACGACGCGCTCCGCCGGGTGCTCCGCCACAAGCCGCGCCACGGCGGGATCAGCCGCACGCTCTTCCGATGTTGCCTCGCGCAGCAACCGGGCGCCGCTGACCTGCAGCCGCGCGATCACCGCCGCGGCATCGACAGCCTGGTCAAACGCAACGGCGATGGGCGTGGCGCACCGCACCGGCCCGCCCTCCGGGTACTTCGCGATGACGGCGGGCGCCGGCGTCCCAAACGTCCAATGTTCGGCTCTGGCCAACTCGCCGCCGTCGAGCGCGCGCGTGCCCTTGGCCACGGTCACCGTGTACTCGGTGGCCATCGGCATCCGTTCCGCAGTTGGCACGAAGACCAGCGTGCGCGTGTCCGCCCAGCGCCACTGCCCGGGCGGCTGGGGCACCAGCTGCGCCGGCGGGTCCGCCGAGACGGCGGCATCAACCGAATCCAGAGGAACCATGGGGCTCGAGAAGGTGATGGAAACGCCCGCGGCCAACGGCACTTCGCCAACGGGCTGCTGACGCAGGATCCGCAGCGGGGGCGGGGCTTGCGGCTCCGGACGCGTTTGACCTGACGCCTCGCCGGCCGGCGGGAACGGCTCTGGAACGGTATTTCCCGGGCGCGGTCGCGGCAGCGTGGCCTGGCGGATCGCAAAGCCGTCGTCTGGCGTGGCGGCAGGCACCTTGGGTGCCGGCAGTCTGGCGAGGAGGCGCTCCGTGGCGGCATCGTCCAGCAGGACAGCTTCGGGCCGCGCTACCTCTGCAGGCTCGCCCGCATCCGCGCGGGCGCCCGAGCCTTCGCCCAGACTCAGCCTCAGCGCGCGGTGGTCCACCGCGTCATCGCGTGCCTGCACGCCCGTGGCCCCCATGCGCCGCCTACGCCAATTCCTCATGGCCACCTCCCCGCATGCAAACCCGAACGCCGATACCGAACCATACGTCCCGCGTTTGCGCGACGCGAGGCCCCGTAGCGCAGAGGACCCGGCCGGGGCGATGATTGCGCGCAACCCCAAGACCGAGGAACGCCATGACCGCCACCAACCGCGAGCGCATGCAGGCCGTCCTTGGCGGCGAGCGGCCCGACTTCGTCCCTGTCTGGGCCCAGGGCTTCAACAGCGTTGAGAGCTCGCGTCGCGTGATGCCGCCCGAGACGCTGTACAAGGACCTGGACAATTACCCGGACGACGGCGTCTACGGCTTTGGCCCCCACGAGCCCGCGGAGCTTGACAAGGTCATCGCGTACAACCGCTTTACGGACCAGATCGCCACGGGTGTGGGCTGGGGCGCCAATTTTGACTTCGGTCATGCGGGCCCCGGCGAGTTCAACACGCGGATTGTGGAGCGGACGGCCAACAGCCGCGTCATCGAGTTTGAGACCGGCGCGCGGGACCTCCAGAACTTCGCGCCGCCGTTCAGACACCAGCTCCACCGGCCCGTGGCCAGCATCGACGATGTGGAGCGTCTGGTCCTGCCAGATCCGGACGACCCCGCCCGCTGGGCAGGCTTTGCCGCTGACGTTGCGTACCTCAAGGCGCGCGGCGAGTACACCGTGGGCTGGCTCAACGGCTTCTTCGCCGGCGGCCACTACTTCTTCTGCGACTACCAGGACTTCCTGGCGTTCCTGCTGGAGGAGCCCGAGCTCATCGATCGCCTTCTTGCGCGGCTGGGGGACTGGAACCTGCGGGCCGCGCGGCACATGGTGGAGGCCGGGGCTGACTGCATCGGCTTCTGCGACGACCTGGGCTCCAGCACCAACATGCTCCTCAGCCCCACGCTCTACCGGCGGTTCTTCCGGCCATGGCACGCGGCGCTGGCCGAGGTGGTGCACGGGGCCGGCGGTGCGCTCCACATGCACAGCCACGGCAACATCAACAAGATCATGGACGACATCGTCGAGACCGGTGTGGACATGCTCAACCCGCTTGACCGCTGGGACGGCATGGACCTTGCGGACCTGCGGGCGCGCTACCCAAAGCTGACGCTGGTGGGCGGCGGCGCCGACAAGTTCTTGTACAGCGGCACCCTCGACGAGATTGCAGCGGGTCTGCGCGCGTCCATCGACGTCTGCGGGCGCGAAGGGCGCTTCCTGTTTATGGATCCGGGCGGCTTCCCGGAGGACATCACGCCCGAGCGATTCCTTGCGGTGCGCGGTGTGAGCCGGGCGGTCCGGGGCCAGTTGGAGGGGTAGGGGGTGTCACCTCCGGGCGGGCGTACACACGACGGGCGCGGATACGCCCAGACAGGCGTACCGTCTTGAGCATGACCACCGATATCGCCAACCCCGTAGAGCTTGAACCCCTAGAGCGACAGTGGGATGCCGCGATGGAGGACATCTACCAGCGGGCCGGGCATGAGGCTGGCTACTGGGCAGGGCGCTTCCACCAGATGCTCACCAAGCGTGGCGGTTTGGGGACCGCGCGCTTCCTCCTGAACAAGAAGGCCACCACCGAGAGCTACGCCCACCTCCGCGCCGTGGACCGCCTGGACCTCACCGTTGAGGCGTACGCGCTGCGGCCCGAGTTCGAGCCGCTTTTCACGGCCGATGAGCTTGATCTCGCGCGCGCCCGCATGGCCTATGAAGAGCACGTTGCGGCGGCGGAGCAGCGGGCCGCCAAGCCCCCAACGGCAGAGCTCACGCACCTGCTCGCAGACGTTGCTGCGGCCCCGCCTGATCGTCGGCACGAGTATCGCCAGCGCGTCGCCAACTGCGGCGCCCCGGCGATCGTCGCGCTGGAGGCCTGGGTTGCCGAAGGCAACTCGGCCGCGTTTGCGCTGAAGGCCATCGAGGCCATCGGCAAGGACGGCGAGCGCATGCTGGCCACCGAGGCGCTGCGCCGGCTGCGCGGCAAGCACCCGGAGTACGGGGACCTGATTGACCTCGCCATCTCGGGGCTGAAGGGCTAGGAGCGGGCAGCCGAGGCTGCCGCCCTAGCGGAGCAGCTCGGTGAGCCTTGGGCGCACGTCGCTGGCGAGGCGCTCTACCGTCTCAAGGTCATACGGCGCGGGCATCACCGCGATCACCTCGGAGACGCCCACGCGCGCGTACTCGGCAAGCCGCTGCGCCACAACCTCAGGCGTGCCCCACGGTCGGTTCGAGGCGGCATAGTCGGGGAAGTAGGCAACCTGGCCAATCTCGTCGAGCCGCGCGTCAACGCCGGCCGCATCGTCGCGGATGATGACGCCCA
>CAIXZV010000160.1 GCA_903924005.1 uncultured Chloroflexota bacterium
CAAAGCATAGAAGGCAACTCAAATAAGTCAAACGGTAGACGACTCCCGATCGGGCCCATCGACCATCCGCCGCGCCGCGCTGCTACCATCGGCGGGCCATGTCCGATCGCGAACGCTTCTACCTGACCACCGCCATCGCGTATGCCAACAACGCGCCCGGCCTCCACACTGTGTACGAGGTCATCGGCGCCGACGTTGTGGCGCGCTGGCACCGGATGCGCGGCGATGAGACGCGGTTCCTCACCGGGACCGACGAGCACTCCGTCAACATTGCGCAGGCGGCCGCAACCCGCGGGATCACGCCCCGCGAGTTTGTCGATGAGAAGGTGGCGCTGTACCACACAGCCGAAGACGCGCTGCTGATCAGCCCGGACCGCTTCATCCGCACCACTGATCCGGATCACTACCTCTCGGCGCAGGAGATGGTTCGCCGGGCGTACGCCAACGGCGACATCTACCTCGACACGTACGAGGGCTGGTACTGCCCCAGCGAGGGGTTCAAGGCGCCCTCGGACCTGCACGAGACGGCCAAGGGCATGCAGTGCCCCAACCACCCCGAAGTGCCGCTCCAGTGGCTGACCGAGCGCAACTGGTTCTTCCGCCTCTCGTCCTACCAGCAGCGGCTGCTGGACCACTACGAGGCGCACCCGGACTTCGTGCAGCCGGACTATCGGCGCAACGAGATGCTGGGGTTCATCCGCGGCGGGCTGCAGGACTTCTCCATCTCGCGCGCAGGCGCAACGTGGGGCATCCCGTTCCCGATCATGCCGGACGGATCATCTGCCCAGCGGGCGGACGGCACCTGGGACGCGGCGGCCGGCACCATCTACGTCTGGTACGACGCGCTGATCAACTACATCACGGGCGCCGGCTTCCCCGGCGACATGGACGCCTTTGCAAAGTGGTGGCCGGCTGACCTCCACATCATCGGCAAGGACATCGCGCGCTTCCACACGATCTTCTGGCCCGCCATGCTCTGGTCCGCGGGGCTCGAGGCGCCAAAGCACGTCTGGGTCCACGGCTGGCTCCTGACCGCCGGCGAGCGTATGAGCAAGAGCCGCGGCAACTTCCTTGACCCGACCGCCGTGGTTGGCGCCTTTGGGGCCGATGCCGCGCGTTACGTCACGCTGGCCGAAGTGGCGTTTGACAAGGACACCGACGTCTCCTGGGACTCGTTTGTCCGCCGGTACAACGCGGACCTCGCCAACGACTTTGGCAACCTGGTCAATCGCACCGTGTCCATGGTGAACCGATACTTCGCCGGGCAGCGGCCTGCGCCGCGTGCGGCCGCGGACTCGCCGCTGGCTGAGGGCTGGACCAGCGTGCTGGCCAAGTACGGCGAGAAGCTTGACGCGTACCTGCTCCACGACGCCATCACGGCGCTGTGGGAGTTTGTGGGCGGGGCGAACAAGACGGTTGATGCGGAGCAGCCCTGGACGCTGGCAAAGGCAGCCAAGGCTGGCGATGCCGATGCCGAAGCCCGCCTGAAGTCCGTGCTGGGCGATCTGGTGGAGGCGTGCCGGCTCATCGGGCTGGCCGTTGCGCCGTTTATGCCCGGTGCGGCGCCGCGCATCCTGGAGCAGCTTGGCTACACGTATCCGTACGGGGCCGATGGCAATAACGGCCCTGCGCTGGCGTCTGCGCTGGAGTGGGGCTCCGCCACGGAGGCCGGGCGCGTCATCGAGACACCCACGCCGCTCTTCCCGCGGCTTGAGACCGAAGCAGCAGCTGCCGAAGGAGCCGGGGCATGACGGACCGATCGTTTGACGCGGCCAACGCCGCGGTGACCGCAGAGCTGCGCGCGCTGGTTGCGGGCATGTCCGACGCGGATCTGGCCGTTGATCTGGGCGAGGGGTGGACGGCGTCTATGGCGCTGGCCCATCTCG
>CAIXZV010000161.1 GCA_903924005.1 uncultured Chloroflexota bacterium
CACGCATCACGCATCCCGCATCCCGCATCCCGCATCCCGCATCACTTATCAGCCTCCCATGCCCTCCTCCCCCCCTATCATCCTCGCTACCCGCGGCAGCGCCTTGGCGCTGGCCCAGGCCAACATGGTTCTGGCTCAATGCCGAGCCGCCTTTCCGAAGCTCAGCTTTGAGCTGAAGATCATCAAGACCACGGGCGACAAGCTCCAGACCGCCTCGCTGGCGCAGGAAGGCCATACCCTGCCCAAGGGCCTCTTCACCAAGGAATTGGAAGTCGCCTTGCTGAAGCATAGCGCCGACCTGGCGGTGCACAGCCTGAAAGACCTGCCGACCGAATTGCCCGCGGGCCTCACGCTCGGCGCGGTTGGCAAGCGCGCGGACGTGCGCGACGTCCTGATCTATCGCGCCGCCGAGGCGGACAAGGAGACGGCCGGGCGGACGCCCGGCCAATCGACCCGGCGCGGGTTCAAGCCTGGGCTGGCCGTGAAGGACCTGCCCGCGGGCGCCGTGGTTGCGACCAGCAGCACGCGCCGCAAGGCGCAGTTGCTGACGCTCAATCCCAGCCTCAAAGTGCCGGACATACGCGGCAACGTGGCGACCCGCATGCAGAAGGTGGCCGAGCGGACGGAACTGGACGCCACCATGCTCGCGCTGGCCGGGATGAACCGCCTCAATTTCCACATCACGCCCGAGGGCCGGATCGAGGGCGATGCCGTGCCGGACGGCTTGCTGGCCGTGGTCCTCGACACGGATGAGATGCTGCCTTGCGTCGGCCAGGGCGCGGTCGGCATCGAGGTGCGCGCGGACGACGAGCGCATGGCCGCCATCTGCAAGCGGCTCAACCACTTGAACACCCTGCAATGCGTAGTCGCCGAACGCGCTTTTCTGGCGGCGATGGGCGGTGGCTGCCAAAGCCCGGTTGCGGCCTACGCTGAGGTCGTCGGCAGCCGGCTGGAGATGCGGGCGCTCTCCTTCACCCACGGACCCGTGCGCCGCGCTCAGGCCAAACGACCCATTAAGGAGGCCGTGGAGCTGGGCCAGCAATTGGCCACGGAGCTGAAGGGGGAAACGCGATGAAACCAAAGGGCACAGTTTATCTGGTCGGCGCGGGGCCGGGCGAGCTTGGGTTGCTGACGCTGCGCGGCGCGGAGCTGCTGGCGCGGGCGGACGTGGTGGTCTATAGCAAGCTGGTCAGTCCCGAGGTGGTGCGCCTAGCGCCCAAAACGGCTGAACTGATCGAGGCGGACAAAGCTTCACCGGCAGCCGCCGCCTCGGCCAACGCCGTGAGCGAATTGCTGATTTCCCACGCGCGCGCGGGCAAAACCGTCGTGCGGCTCATCGGCGGCGACCCCTATTTCTTTGGCAGCGGCGGCGAGGAGGCCGAGCAGCTCGCCAATGCCCGCGTGCCGTTCGAGGTAGTGCCGGGCGTCTCCTCACTGGTCGCCGCGCCCAACTACGCCGGCATTCCTCTGACGCATCGCGAGTACGCGTCGCAGCTTACGTTAGTCGCGGGTCAACCGGACGCCGACCAGCCCAACCACGGCGTAGATTGGGCGCAGGTAGCCAAGACCCCGGGCACCAAAGTCGTCACGCTCGATCCCGACCACATCGGGCAAATCGCTCAGCTCCTCCTGGGGCACGGTCTCCCGGCGGAAACCCCCGTGGCCATGACCGGCCGCGGCACCAACGGCCACCAGCGTTCGGTCGAGAGCACGCTGGGTGCTATTGCCGGCCTTGTGGCCCGGGAACGCATCGGCCCCCCGGCTGTGGCGGTCATCGGCAACGTGGTGAAGCTGCGCGGCAAGCTGAACTGGTTTGAGCGGCGGCCGCTCTTCGGGCAACGCATCGTGGTCACCCGCGCCCGCGAGCAGGCCGGCCAGCTCTCCCGCCGCTTGCTGGACCACGGCGCGCAGGTGCTGGAGGTGCCCACGATCAAGCTCGAACCACCCACGCGACGCGAGGAAATTGTGGACGCGCTGCTGGAGTTGAACTCCTACGATTGGCTCGTGTTCACCAGCCCTAACGGCGTGACCAAGTTCTTCGAGTATTTCTTCAAGCGGTTCCACGACATGCGCGATTTGGGCGGCGCGCGCATCGCCGCCGTGGGCCCGGCCACGGCCAACAAGCTCAAGGAACTGCACTTGCAGGTGGACCTGATGCCCGACGAAGCGCTGGCCGTGGAGATCGCCAAGGCCTTCGCCAAGTTTGAAACCATTGAGAACCTCAAGATCTGCCTGCTGCGCGCGGAAGTGGCTAACCGGGAATTGCCCGAAGCCCTCGAAGCGCTGGGCGCGATCGTGGATGATGTGGCCTGCTACC
>CAIXZV010000162.1 GCA_903924005.1 uncultured Chloroflexota bacterium
CTCCTACGCCACGCGGACCATCAAGCTGGTCGTGGTGGGGACGTCGGGTCGGCCGCGGGTGGACGCGGACGCGTTCGCGATCCTGAAGTAGAGGAGCGCTACCGCAGCGCAGTACGTCCGGAGCACCTCGTCCCTCCGCGTGGCATGTGCGGGTACTTCGGGGCAAGCCGAAGCACTTGTGGATAACGGGTGGGCTGTCCACAGATAGTTCGGCTTGAGCCGAACTACCCTGACGATCGCACTTCTGGGGGCACCCGCCCCTCCCGATGCCGTAGCCTTCGCGGATGACTGCGAGCGAGGCTGCGGCAACCGGCACGAGGCAGACCCTCGTCCAGCGCGCCACGCGCACCTGGACCGACCAGCTGGTGGACCTCAGCGGGCGCAACGGGCTGCTCTTCTATCGGGACCTGCCGGTGGGCACGCTTGATCTGACGCAGGCGATGCTGGCCAGCCCAGAGATCGCCGCCAGGCTCATCGACGGCGGCAAGGTCAAGCTCAGCGCGCTCTTCGCAGACCCGGACAAGCTCAAGGACGCAGCCCGACGCTGTCGCAAGATCCGCGAGAAGGCGAAGGAGAACCTGGAAGAGCGCGGCGTGGACACGCTGTACCTCGCGCGGAACATGGCCACGTGGACGCCGCCGCCGGGTTCAGCCGCCACGCCTGCCGCGCCCATCCTCCTGCAGCGGATCCACCTCCAGCCCGTTGGCGCCGCAGCCGAGGACTTCGAGCTCACCGCCACCGCGCCTGCCGAACTCAACCCCACGCTGTTCTACGCGCTTGAGACCGAGTTTGGCGTCAAGGCCAACCTCGACGCCATCCGCGATGCGGCCGATGGCGAGGACAACGACCTGCCGCTGGACCCGGCCATCGTTGGCGCCGAAATCACGAAGACGGCCCGGGCCATCGCCGGTTTCGCCCTCGTCGAGCGGCTGGTTCTTGGCAACTTCAGCTACCTCAAGCTGCCGATGGTGGTGGACCTGCGGGCCAACGGCGCAGCACTGGAGGCGCACGACCTCATTGCCGCCATCGCCGGCGACCAGGCCGCGCAGGCGTACGTCCGCAACCGGCGCCGCGCCGTGGATCCAACCACGCTTGACCAGGTGCCGCCAGCCGCGGAATTCCTGGTGCTTGACGCTGACGGCAGCCAAGAGGCCGCCATCGAGACCGTCGTCCGCGGGTCCGATGTGGTCATCCAGGGTCCGCCCGGCACCGGCAAGAGCCAGACCATCTCCAACCTCATCGCCTCCGCGACTGCGCGCGGCCTGAAGGTGCTGTTTGTGGCCGAGAAGCGCGCGGCCATCGACGCCGTCATCGGCAGGCTCAACCGCGTGGGGCTGGACGATCTGGTGCTGGACCTCCATGGCGGCGTGCCGTCGCGGCGCAAGCTCGCGGAGAACCTGGCGGCGGCGCTGGCCTCGGCGAAGGCCGCCCTGCCGCCCAACGATGCGGCGCTGCAGAACAGCCTGGTGCTGCGCCGGGACCTGCTTACCGCGCACGCGAAGGCGGTGAACGAGCCCCGCCCGCCGTGGAACGTGAGCCTGTACCAGGCGCAGGGGCGGGCCATGGCGGCAGCCGATGTGGCGGGGTTCATCCGCTTGGCGCCGGCCGTGGTGGACGCAATCCCAGGGGAGCGGCTGGACGCGCTCAAGGAGGACCTGCGGGGATACCTCGCGTCCGGACCCGCGTTTATGACGCCCGAGGCGAACCCCTGGTCAGCCGCCGCGGCCGTGGACGAGGCGGGTGTGGAGGCGCTCTCCGATGCCACGATGGATCTCACGCGGGATGCGCTGCCCGCGTTCCGCTCTGCGCTGGCCGCTGCGGCTGGCGAGGCTGGCACGACGGCCCCCGCGACGTACGCGCAGGCCGCCGGGCTCGC
Organism: uncultured Chloroflexota bacterium; assembly: GCA_903924005.1. Lineage (GTDB taxonomy): Bacteria > Chloroflexota > Limnocylindria > Limnocylindrales > CSP1-4 > CAIXZV01. The sequence continues at coordinate 1,877 of CAIXZV010000162.1, forward strand.
CTCGGCGTTGGGTGCCCGCGTCAGGCTGGCGGCCGACATCGCCGATGGCGTCTACCCCCGGGCCGCCGCGCTCAACGCTGCGCTGGAACCGGCGCGCAAGGGCGGCGTCTCTCGCTTCTTCGCCGGGCTGTTCAACGGCGCGTACAAAGCGGCGCTCGCCGAGGCCAAGACGCTGGTCCGCGAACCCGCTCAGCCCGTTGCGCAGCTTGCGGGTCTTGTGGCGCAGGCCGCCGCCGCGCAGGCCGTATGGGAGCGGGTGCAGTCGGGCGCACAGCCCGGCACCCCCACGCCCATCCCCGCCACCGCCAGCGGCCCCAAGGCTGAACAAGCCGCCGCCAGAGCAACACAGCTCATCGGCACCCTCGCCGCCATCGTCAAGGCGCCGTCGTCAGACACGGCAACCGTTGACCAGCTGGCCGCGTGGGCCGCAGCACTTGAGGCGGACCTTGGCACGCTGCGCAAGCTCCCGGACATGCGTCGGCGTCAGGCCAGCCTCCAGGCCGCGGGGCTGGACCCGGTGGCGCAGGCCGCCATCGCCAACCGCTGGGTCATCGACGACGCCGTCCGCGCGCTCGACGGCGCCTGGGCAGCCGGTGTGGCGGAGCGCGTCATCACGCGTGACCAGAATGTCGGCGGTCTTGACGCGGCCAGGCTCACACGCGAGGTCTATGACTTCATCGGCCTCGACCGTCAGCAC
>CAIXZV010000163.1 GCA_903924005.1 uncultured Chloroflexota bacterium
ACCCCGGGTCTTGCCGCGCTCGCAGAGCGGCTTGACCTGGGTTCGTTTCTGCTGCTTGGCGAGGGGGAGGCCCAGCGCGGTGGCCGCGTGCGGCCGTCGCTCCTCGCCTCCGCGTTCGAGGCGCTGGTGGGTGCCATCTACCTGGATCTCGGCTGGGATGTGGTGTGCGCCTGGATGCTTGAGCAGGCGGACGCCGAGGTCACCGCAGACCTCACCGTGGCGCTGCTCAAGAGCCCCAAGAGCAGGCTGCAAGAGCACACCCAGCGTGCGACCGGCGAGCGACCGCTGTACCGGCTGGTTGACGCCGTCGGCCCTGACCACGACAAGACGTTCACCATCGCTGTCGAGGTGAACGGGCGGTCGCTGGGCATCGGCTTGGGGCCGTCACGGCGAACCGCCGAGACGAGGGCCGCCGCCGCTGCGCTAGAGGTCCTGCGCGCTGAGCGGATGGCCGCGCGCGCGGCCCGGCACGCGACGGGCGACGGCACAGCCGACGTTGCCGGCGAGGTAGCCAGCTCTGCGGATGCCGCCGTTGCGGAAGCCGCCTTTGCGGAAGCCGACACGGGCAGTGTGGATGCGCCGGGTGACCGGTGGTAGACGCACCGGCCCGTCTCCAGGGGGCTGCGGCTCCAGGGCTTCAAGAGTTTTGCCGAGCGCACGCTCGTGGAGTTTGGCCCGGGCATCTCTGCCGTTGTCGGCCCAAACGGGTCGGGAAAGTCCAACCTTGCGGACGCGCTCCGCTGGGCGCTCGGCGAGCAGGGCCGCTCGCTCCGCATCCGGCGCGCCGAGGACGTCATCTGGGCAGGGTCGGACAAGCGCAGCGCGCTGGGCATGGCCGACGTGACGCTGGTCCTGGACAACTCTGATGCCCTGCTGCCCGTCGAGTACCGCGTGGTGGAGTTGGGTCGCCGCCTCTACCGCTCGGGCGAGAACGACTACCTGCTCAACAAGCAGCGGGTGCGACTCAAGGACCTCGTTGATCTGCTTGATGCGGCCAACCTTGCCGATAACGCCTTCCTGTTCATCGGCCAGGGCATGGTGGACCAGGCGCTTGCGCTGCGGCCCGAGGAGCGTCGCCCGCTCTTTGAGGAGGTTGCCGGTGTCCGTCGCCATGAGCGCCGCCGCCGAAAGGCAGAGGAGCAGCTCACCGAAGCCGAGGCAAACCTCGCCCGTGTAGAGGACGTCCTTGCCGAGCTCCGGCCGCAGGCGCGCAGGCTCGGCCAGCTGGCCGAACAGCAGGCCACACGACAAACCGCAGGGGAGGAGCTGGCCGCCGCGCTGATCGCCGCGGCCCACGCGCGCTGGCACGAGGCCGCCGCCCGCGCCGCCGAGGCGACGGGTCGTCGTGATGATTTCCGTGTTGAGACCGAGCGCGCGCTGGTGGCGCTTGAAGAGGCCGAGGCCATCGTGGCTGAGCTAGCCGCATCGATGAGCGCTCGCGCGGAGCTTGAGCGCGAGCGGCGGACCATCCACGAAGGCGCACGCGTTGTCCTGACGGAGCTTGGTCTGCTGCAGGCGCGCGTCGCGGGCGAGATTGGCGCTGCCGCGCGAGATCGGGAGCGCATCGAGCGGGAGCGTGCCGCCGCAGAGGAGGCGCTGGCCGCGGGCCGTCGTGCGCTTGCCGAGGCCGTGCCCGAACCGGACCTGGAACTCGAGTCGGCGCTGGGTGAGGCAGACCGGGCGCTGGGTGACGCGCTGGCGGAGCTGGCCGGGCTG
>CAIXZV010000164.1 GCA_903924005.1 uncultured Chloroflexota bacterium
GAGGGCGTCGGGGTTCTGGGCGCATCCAAAGGCGAAACCCAGGAACGGCACGCCGCCCACCGCGCCCTGCTCAACAACCCAGGTGACGGCGCCGTCGAGGCCCTCTTCGAGGAGGACGCGCGGCACCAGGGCCGAGATGCCAAACCCAAGGTTCACGGCCTCGCCGTCGCGCAGCTCCATCGCCGCGCGCCTTGCGATCACCTTCTCGGGGCCCCACTCGGCAAGCTCCAGCGAGGACGTTGGGGTGCGGTAGTGGCCGGCCGCCTCGGGCAGGAGCACGGTCTGCGTGGTCTGGAGCTGGTCCGGCGCCACAACAATCGCGTCCACCACAATCCCCGGCACGCGGACGGCCTGCGCTGGCAGCGTCCGGCCCTTGGCGAGGCGCTTGACCTGGGCAATGACAAAGCCGCCGTTGTTGTGCGCGGCCAGCGCCTGGTCAAGCACGCCAAGGGGCGCGCCCTCGTCTTCGCACGTGAGGTTGCCGTACTCGTCCGCGGTGGTGGCGCGGATGATCGCCACGTCTACCTTGGGCGAGCGCAGGTACAGCCACTCGCGCCCGTCAAACTCCACCACGGACACGATGTCCTGCGTGGTCTTCGCGTTCATGCGCCCACCGTGACGGCGCGGGTCCATAAACGTATCCATGCCCACTTCCGTGAGCACGCCTGGCTGGCCAACGGCCGCGGACCTGTGGAGCTGGAACAGGATCCCCGACGGGATGTTGTACGCCTCAATCTGGTTGGATTCGATAGCGGTCACGATCTTTGGCGGCGTGGCCGATGACGGGCCGCTTGGGTAGGAGCCGGCGATGATGCGACGGATCTGGCCGGGCGCCGTGAGGTGGTCAACGCCGTCGATGCCGTACATGTCGCCTGCGGCGATTGGGTGGAGCAGCGTCAGATCGCCGCTTTCCCCGGTGGCGGCGTAGCGCTCGCCAAGGGCCCGCAGCACGGCGTCCGGACAGCCAAGCCCGCTTGACGAGCTGACCGACACGGTTGCCCCCGTCTGAATGCGCCCAACGGCATCGGCCGCCGACAGGACCGGAACGAGGCGGCTCACTTGCCGGCAGCCCCCGGACGCGGCATCCACCACGATGTGCGCGGGCCCAGGTGCATCTGCACCGACTTGAGCTCCGTGAACGCGTCGATGCTGAACCGGCCAAACTCGCGCCCGATACCGCTTTCGCGATAGCCACCAAAGGGCAGCTCCGGGTACCCCTCAAGGAAGGTGTTGACCCAGATGGTGCCCGCGCGGATTGCGCGGCTCATGCCAATGGCAGTGTCCAGATCCCGCGTCCAGACACCCGCCGATAGGCCGTACGGAGTGGAGTTGGCGATGTGGGCCGCCTCTTGCGCGGTGTCAAACGTCAGGATCGAGAGCACCGGGCCAAAGATCTCCTCACGCGCAATCCGCATGGTTGGTGCAACGCCGCCAAAGACTGTGGGGGCCATAAACCGGCCTCGCTCCGTCTCCATTCGGCCGCCGCCCAGCAGCAGATTGGCGCCCTCGGCGCGACCCGAGTCCACAAGCTCCACGATCTTGTTGAACTGGTCGTCTGTTGCGATGGCCCCAACCTTGGTGGCCGGGTCCAGCGGATCCCCAACGGGCACGGTCTTGGCGCGCTCCACCACCCGGGCGATGAACTCGTCCGCAATGGAGCGCTGCACAAGCAGCCGGCTGCCGCTGTTGCAGCACTCGCCCATGTTGAAGTACACGCCGTAGACCACGGCATCAAGCGCCGCGTCAAGATCGGCATCGGCAAACACGATCTGCGGGTTCTTCCCGCCAAGCTCCAGTTCAACCTTCTTGAGGTTGCCGGCGGATGCCGCGATGACCCGCCGGCCCACGTCCGTGGAGCCGGTGAAGCTGATCATGTCGATGTCGTTGTGGGCGGCCATCGGCGTGCCGATCTCACGACCGGGACCGGTGATCACGTTGAGGACGCCGTCCGGAAGACCGGCCGCCTGCGCCATCTGGGCCAGCCGGATCGTGGTGCCCGAGGTGATCTCCGCGGGCTTCACCACCGCCGTGCAGCCCACCGCCAGGGCGAACGGCAGCTTCTGGCTGATGATCAGCAGCGGGAAGTTCCAGGGGGTGATCATCCCCACCACGCCCACGGGCTCCCGCAGCACCATGCCAAACATGGATGCGCCAAGGGTGTTGTACGTGTCGCCGTAGGTGTGGCGGCACAGGGTGGCGGCGTACTCCCAGAGGTCCGCGGACGACACAATCTCGTCGCGCGCCTGCGTCACGGGCTTGCCGCTCTCAAGGGCTTCAATCAGGGCCAGGTCATCGGCATCCGCACGGATGGCGTCAGCGACGCGATTGAGGATTCGGGCCCGCTCGACGCCGGGCATCATCGGCCAGGGACCCTCGTCAAACGCGCGCCGGGCGGCTGCAACCGCTCGCTCAAGGTCCGCAACCCCTGCGCTCGGGTACCGGCCAACCACCACGTCATGGGCCGGGCTGATGCGCTCAAAGGTGCGGCCGTCCGCTGCGTCAACCCACCGGCCGTCGATGAGGTTCTGGTAGGTGCGGGCGACAATCTGGGTGCTCAACGGCTGGGTCTCCTTGGGGTCACGTGGGACGCGGGGCGTGGCCGCTGCTCTGGCTGCCGCTGGTCCGGCCGGGGCCGCTGCTGCCGCGAGCGACTGCCACCATGGCGATGAGGCTTGCCGCGGCGGCCGCAAGGCCAGCCGGGTCCGCGTTGGATGTTGGGTCTGTGTGCGCCTTGGTCACGAGCGCCGACCCAAACCCAAGGCACGCGGCACCGGCGCCAATCCATTCGCTGATGCTGGCCTGGGTTGCCTGGACGCCGCCCGTCACCACAACCTGTGTCTCGGGAAACGGGCCGCGGATGGCCTTGAGGAAGCCCGAGCCCAGGCTGTCTCCCGGGAACAGCTTGACAAGCTCAACCCCCCACTCCTCGGCCGCCACAATCTCTGTGGGCGTGGCGCACCCGGGCATGTACGGGATCCGGCGGCGGTTGCACAGGCGCGCAACCTCAGCCGAGAAGCTGGGCCCCACGATGAAGCGGGC
>CAIXZV010000165.1 GCA_903924005.1 uncultured Chloroflexota bacterium
CTCTAAACACTCTTTCCCTACACGACGCTCTTCCGATCTCTACGAGGATGACCTCCTCGCCCGGTTTGACCTCGTCGTGGCGTCGGTCCACGTCGCCCGCCGCCAGACCCGTGCAGAGCTGACCGCACGGACGATTGGCGCGATCCGCAGCCCGCACGTTGACGTGATCGCCCACCCGGCGGGACGGATGCTGAACGAGCGCCCCGACCTGGACATCGAGTGGGACGCGGTCTACGAGGCGGCCGCCGCCACGGGCACGGCCTTGGAGATCAACGGATCGCCGCCGCGGCTTGACCTTGCGCCAGAGCGAGCACGACGGGCCGTGGCGATGGGCTGCCTGCTTGCGATCAACTCTGACGCCCACCGGACTGAGGAACTGGACTCCGTGCGCTGGGGCGTGGACCAGGCCCGACGCGCTTGGGTTGCGCCGCGGCATGTGCTGAACACGCGCACTTTGGCCAGCCTGCTTGCCTGGGTGGCCGCCAAGCCGTCGCGCGTCTAGCGCCCCGAGCGGCTCGCCCGGTGGCCCAACTGCGCGGCGGGCGCGTCACCTCGTCCGCTCCCGTGGCCATCTGGGCGCCGGAGGCGTCGGCGACCGCGCAAGTGGCGCCGCATGTGGCCCAAACGCATCGGCACCGCGCAGTTGGGCCACGCGGCGGGCCGGCGCTGAGGCACCGTGGCTGACAACCCGTCGCGCGTCTAGCGCCCCGAGCGGCTCGCCGACGCGTACCATCGCTCGCGATGCACGCCCCGCAGCCGTACTCGAAGGCCGCCCGCCGCGAACTCACGGTCGCGGTGGTTATCCTCGTTGCGCTCTCGACGCTGGTCCCTGTAGCGGACTCGTTCCTGATCGCCGGGTTGCTGCCGGTTGCGGCCCTGATCGCGGGCATCGCCATCCTCGGCGGCGACCAGGCCAGCACGCGGCCCTATGAGGCGTTGCTGGTCCCAGCGATCCTCGCTGGGGGGTCGGCTGCCGCCATCCACCTGATCACGCCGGGTCCATGGCTTCTCGTGGCCCTCGTCCTGCTGGCCGTCCTGCTGGACCGGATCCTGGCGCTTGAGATCCGGATCCTCGCGCAGCCGGGTGGCCCCGACGAGTCGGATCGGCCACGCGTGCTGCTGCTTGCGATCATCGCGGTCTTCATCGCGTTCACGGGTATGGCTGCCCTTGTGCCCGGTGGCCTGGCTGAACCTGCGGGGGCCGTTGCCCCTGGCGCCACGCCGCTCTCTGAGGGCTGGCTGCTGGTCATGGCGCTTGACGACGCGTTGATTGCGCTGATCCTCGGGTACCGCGTTGCAGCGTTTCGCTATGGCGCGGCGGGTGCTGCGGCCCGGTCTGCCGTGACGTACGCCATCGTGGTGGCGGCGGCCGCCGGCGCCGTCCGGGCGATGGATCTACCCAGACTGGTGGCCCCAGCGGTGCTCACCCTTGTGTTCTACCTGTGGGACGCGCTCCACGGGACGCCCTCGGCCAGACGCCGAGAGCCGCGCTTCCTCTGGGAGGCCAGCCTGCTGGCACTGCTCGTGCTGGTCGTGGTGGCCTGGAACCTGCGCCTCCGTAGCTGAGCCCGCGGCATCGCCGTTGTGTGTGTGTGGGGCGTCGATGCCGCTGTCCCGTTTGACGTGCCGCCCTGCGGATGCTAGAAACACGTGCCCGCGACCGCAGCGGATTCTGCATGGCTGCCTTCGCCTTGCCGCCCGATGCCGGTCCTGCCGGACCGAAAGGAAAACCACTCCGTGACCTTCCCCGAAATCGACGCCGCCGCCCAGACGCCCGCAGGCCAAACCCGCCTGAAGCGCCATCTGGCGGAGCAGGCGATCGCCCACGCGACTGCCGCCCGCTGGGCAGAGGCGGCCGAGACCAACCGCCGGCTCCTTGAGCTTGGCCCGGACTCGGAGTCCGAGAACCGCCTCGCCAAGGCGCTCTGGGAGCAGGGCGAGCTTGGCGCCGCGCGCGAGCACTACCAGAAGGCCCTTGCGCTCGACCCGACCAACCGCATCGCAGAACGCAACATCGACCGGCTCAAGGTGCTCCTCGTCGAGGCAGGCGAGAAGACCGTGCCGGCAAGGCCCGGTTCCAAGGCGCCGGTCAGCATCTTCGTTGAAGAGACCGGCAAGACCGGTTTCGCGCACCTGACCAACCTCGCCCGATCCGGCGAGCTTGCCCAGGTCAACCCGGGCGACGCCGTTGAGATGACACCCGAGGGCAACCGGCTGATCGCGACCAGCAACGGCGTCCGCATCGGCATCGTGGAGCCGCGGGTTGCCGCGCGCCTCCTCAAGCTGATGGCTGAGGGCAACAAGTACCTCGCCGGCGTCACCAGCCTTGGCGACAAGGATGTCCGCATCATCATCCGCGAGGTCTTCCAGGACCCGCGGAACTACGGCAAGGTCAGCTTCCCCACCGCCGCCAAGTCCACGGACATGCGCCCGTACACCAAGGGCACGCTGCTCCGCGAGGACGAGGATCTCGAGGACGATCTCGAGGACGACGTCGAGGATGAGGGCATCGAGGACATCGGCCACGTCCTGCCGCCGGACGAGACCACCGA
>CAIXZV010000166.1 GCA_903924005.1 uncultured Chloroflexota bacterium
CCACCGCTTTGACGATCGCTGGCCGGACTTGTCCGATGCCGGACGGCTTGCCAGGGTGGCCGCGTGGGACCGCTGGACTGGCGTGTTTTCCGGCGTGGACCCAGCCACACTGACCGCCGACGAGCGGTTTGACCGCGACCTTGTGCTGGGTGAGCTTGCAGCGATGCGCTTCGCCGAGGCCGAACTGCGCGAGGACGCGTGGGACGCCCTTGCCTGGGTCTACCTGCTTGGGTTTGGGCTGCACTCGCTCATGACCCGAGACTTTGCCCCATTGGCGCGACGCTTGACGTCCTTCGCGGGGCGTCTTGAGGGGATCCCTGCGGTGATCGCGCAGGCGCAGGAGGTCCTGGGCAGCCACCCGACCCGACCGGTGTCGCGCCTGCACGCGCAGGTGGCCGGCGCTCGGATCGGCGGGATTGCGGGGCTGGTGGCCGAGGGTGTCATCGCCGCTGAGGGTGCTGCACCCGGTGATCCGCAGGTTGCGGCGCTGCTGCCCCGGCTTCGTGCAGCAGCGGCTGCGGCCACGGCGGTGCTTGAGGGGATCGGGGAGCACCTCCGCACCCAGGTGGCCGTTGGGGCGCAGGGCGCACCGCTGCTTGGCCGGGAGCTGTTTGCGGCCAAGCTGCGCCACACCCTCGGCGATCCCACCGTGACACCCGAGATCGTGCTGGCGCGCGCCGAGGCCGAGTTTGCCCGTGTCCGGGCCGAGATGGTGCGCCTGGCGCGCGGCGCCTGGGCCACGTATAGGCCGGGCGAGCCAGAGCCAGCCGATGAGGGCGCCGCGGTCCGCGGCGTCCTTGACGCCATTGCGCTGCGCCATCCGGGTCCGGACGAGCTGGTGGACTACTGCCGGGCGGAGCTGGCCCGGATTGAGGCGTTCTGCCGCGACCACGCGGTCATCACCCTTGCGGAAGAGCCGCTTGAGATCGTGTGGACGCCGGAGTTCCTGCGCTCGTACGCGGGTGCCATGTTGGAGTCTCCTGGCCCGCTCGATATCGGCCAGAAGGCGTTCTTCTCCATCACGCCCGCCCGTGACGGCTGGGGCCCTGACGACATTGAGTCGTGGCTGCGCGAGATGAACAACGAGCAGCTCCGCCTCCTCGCAATCCACGAGGCCGTGCCGGGTCATTACCTGCAGGGCGTGTACTCCAACCGGAGTGCGTCGCTGGCGCGGCGCGTCTTCTTCTCGGGGCTGTTTGCCGAGGGCTGGGCCGTATACGTCACGCAGGTGATGCTTGACCGCGGCTACGGCGACGGGTCCGTGGCGCTCTGGCTGAGCCATTGGAAGTACTACTTGCGCGCCGTGGTGAACGCCATCCTGGACGTGCGTATCCACACCATGGGCATGACGTCCGAGGAGGCGATTGCGCTGATGGTGGAGGGCGGCTTCCAAGAGCGCTCCGAGGCTGTGGCAAAGGACGAGCGGGCGCGGCTCTCGGCCACGCAGCTCTCCACGTACTTCCTTGGCTCGGTGGGGTTCTGGGACATCGAGGACGAGGCGCGCCGCCGGGCGGCCGATACCTCCGGGGCCGGTGGCGAGGTTGTTCCGTCGCCGCGTGTGGTGGGCGGCTACCCGCGTACGCCGGGCTTTGACGAGCGGGCGCATCTGGAGGCCGTCATCTCGCATGGGTCGCCGCCGGTGCCGCTGCTTCGGCGGATCATCCTGGGCTGAGGCTGAGGCTGAGGCTGAGGCTGAGGCCCCGGCCGTCCCGCGTTGCTCCGGATTGCGCGCGTGGCGAGCGCTCTGGAAGAACGGCTGGCCGGTTCGGCCCGTGGCCGCTGCGCCCCGTGGGCGGGAGTGGGCAGCCATCGGCGGTCAAATCCCGGAATGCGCACGTGGCGAGCGCTATCTGGCGTTGCCCTGGATAAGGTCCGCCAGGGGGGCATTCCGGAATTGAGGCGCCGGTTCCGGGCCGAAACGGCTCATGAGGCGAGCATTCCGGCACAACGACGACAAGGGGCTTCCAGAACGCTCGCCATGCGGGCACTCCGTGTGAGCGGCGCCGACTGGCGGGCGCCAAATCGGCCAGATCGTGCCGATCGGCCCTGAATTCGGGCCATCCACAGGCTATTGGACCCGCAGAGCCTGACCACCGGGCCACCCGGACCGGTCCATCCGGCCGCCACCGCTGGGCGCGAGCGGGGCACAATCACAAGTACGCGCGCGGCCGAGGGCCGTGTGATCCCGTGTCCCTCAGCGGTGACGGCGTGAACGCCGGACACTGCCCGAAAGGAAGCCGCAAACCGATGGACCAGAAATGGGAGTGCCTCGACGGCAACGAGGCCGCAGCACGCGTCGCATACGCGTATTCCGAGGTCATCTCGATCTATCCGATCACGCCGGCATCGCCGATGGCCGAGTATTGCGATGACTGGTCAGCCGCCAACAAGCCCAACTTGTTCGGGAGCGTCCCGTCCGTAGTGGAGATGCAGTCCGAGGCGGGTGCCGCGGGCGCAGTCCACGGGTCGCTCCAGAAGGGCGCGCTCACCACGACGTTCACCGCGTCGCAGGGCCTGCTCCTGATGATCCCCAACATGTTCAAGATTGCGGGTGAACTGACGCCCGCGGTCATCCATGTCGCGGCGCGCACCCTGGCCACCCATGCGCTCTCGATCTTTGGCGACCACAGCGACGTGATGCACGCCCGGGCAACGGGCTTTGCCATGTTGGCCGCAGGGTCCGTCCAGGAGGCGCACGACTTTGCGGCCGTCGCCCACGCCGCCACCATGCGTGCCCGCGTGCCGTTCCTCCACTTCTTCGACGGCTTCCGCACATCGCACGAGATCGACAGCATCGCCCTTCTGAGCGACGACGATCTGAGGGCACTGGTGCCGGAGGAGGAGA
>CAIXZV010000167.1 GCA_903924005.1 uncultured Chloroflexota bacterium
CAGAAGTGCGGCGGCGTCCAATAGAACACTACGGCGAACAGCAGCAGCGCCGGCACCTCGATGCGCCCGGTGACCGCCACCCAGCCGATGACCGGCGGCAGAGCACCTGCAGCGCCGCCGATGACGATGTTCTGGGGCGTGGTCCGCTTGAGCATCATCGTGTAGACGAAGACGTAGAACGCGATGGCCAGCAGCGTCAGGAAGGCCGACAGGAGGTTCACAAACCAGGCCATGAGCGCCACAGAGAGGATCGCAAGGACAATCCCAAAGACAAGCGCGTTCTCGGGCGTCACATCGTGGGCCGGCAGCGGGCGCTTGCGGGTGCGGGACATCAGCAGGTCGATATCGCGGTCGAGGTACTGGTTGATCGCATTGGCGGCGCCTGCCGCAAGCGTGCCCGTGATCAGCGTCCAGAACGCCAGGCGGAACCACTCGGGCACGGTCATGCCGGGCAGATCTCGGGTGGCGAGGACCATCGCCGGGATGGTGGTCACCAGAAGCAGCTCGATGATGCGGGGCTTTGTCAGCGCAACGTAGGCGCGGATCGTGCCGCCCTTCGAACCGGTAGAGCTGCGTGGGGCAACGGCATCGGCAACATCAAGGGGCGGGCCGCCAGTCGCAGCCGAGCCGCCGGCCAGTCGGGCTTCGTAGTACGCCGTGAACGCCAGCGCCGAACCCAGCACCCAGGCAATCCCGCCAACCGCAACGTGCAGCGTTCGAGCCCAGGGCGCCATCAGCGTGAACACCTGGAGCGCGCCCACGCCAACCTGGATGGTGAAGGTCACGCCAAACCAGATGGCCAGCCGCCGGACATTCGGTCGATGCCGCTGCGTGCGCCACGCCACAAGTGCCGTGGCCCAGACGATGAGCGCCACAACGGCCGCCACGTAGCGGTGGAGCGCATGGATGGCAAACAGCCCGCGCACCACGGCATCGGCCCCGGCAGGCGCAGCCGGATTGATGGACCCGTTCATCAGCGGCCAGTCAGGGAACACCAGACCCGCGTTGTTGGCGGTGACGTTGGCGCCAAACAGCAGCAGCGCGTACGTGGCGGCCGCGGCCAGCGCCGCGAGCAGCGTGAACCGCTGGCTTGCGCCCGGACCGCCGGCCTGCGCCGGGTACCGGCTCCGCACCCAGACAAACACCAGGACGCCCAGCAGCGCCATCGCCGTGGAGAGATGCGCCAGCACCGAGTCGCCCGAGTTGTTGAGCCGGACCGTCTCCTTGCCCAGGTACGCCTGGAACAGCACCAGCACAACCGCAACGACGGTGGGCACCGTGATCGAGCGGCGACGGCTGTGGTCCCGGAAGGCAAGGATCACGAGACCCAGGATCTCGAAGCCGATGATCATCGCGATGAAGCGGTGGATCCACTCGAGCCACGGCTTGTAGTCGGTCTCGGACGGGATCAGCTTGCCGTTGCAGAGCGGCCAGTCCGGGCAGCCCATGCCGGAGCCCGTGGCGCGGACGATGACGCCCACCGTGACGAGCAGGACCGTCGTGATGACGGTGGCGAAGGCGAGCCTCTGGAAGCGGGTCACAACGCGGGGGAACCTCGAGGGTCAGGTGCTGGCTGAGCGGGGGCCGGGATCCGGCCGGGGCGCGGGCGCCATTCTACGCGAGGGCGCCAGCGGGGCTACCCTCTAACGAATGCACCGCCTTCCCCGCCTCACCGCTTCCGTTGTGATCGCCGCTGTCGCCGCGGTTGTCCTTGCCGCCTGCTCGCCCAGCTCCGGCGTGGCGCCAACGCAAGGGCCCGTCGGGCCGACTGCCGGTACCTCCACGTCGGGCGCCGCTTCCGTTGTGCCGGTGATCATCAACTCGCAGCTGGTCATGGGCGATAACCGCCTCCTGTTCTCGTTCCTTGACGCCAAGGCAAACACGCCCGTGGGCGCGCCGGATCGGCCGGCCTCGGTTGCCTTCATCGCACCCGGTGAGACGCAGGCGAGCACCGCATCGCCCGCCGAGTTCGTCTGGGCCATCGATGGGCTGCGTGGCGAATACATCGCCCACGTCACGTTCAGCTCGCCCGGCGACTGGAAGGCCATCTTCGTCACGCAGGCGCCCGGGAAGCCGAAGGAGGCGATTGGCGTTGCGTTCCAGGTGCAGGCCAAGGGCACGGTCATTGCGGTTGGCGGTGCGGCCCCCGCCTCGCGGACGCCAACGCTCAAGGACGTTGGGGGCAACGTGTTCCAGCTCTCGACGGACACAAACCCGGATCCGAACTTCTATCAGGTGTCCGTGGTGGATGCGCTTGCGGCCCACACGCCGTTTGTGCTGGTGTTTGCAACACCTGCGTTCTGCCAGAGCGCCCAGTGCGGCCCCACGCTCAGCCGGGTGAAGGCGGTGGCGGCCACGTCGCCCAAGGGAGTGACGTTCATCAACGTGGAGCCCTACATCCTGAAGTGGGACGGCTCGCGGCTCCA
>CAIXZV010000168.1 GCA_903924005.1 uncultured Chloroflexota bacterium
GCTGCTGCTCATTGCGGGCGGCAAGCTCGCGATGGTCCTCGGCGGAGCGGGTCAGGGTCTCCCTTGGGACGGCGTGTGGGCCACCACGTACACCGGCGCTGGCCCATGGGGCTCGCTCGGCCCGGACGTGCCGTCGTATCCGTCGGCCGCCATCGAGAGCCTTGCCACCCTCGGCATCTTCATGGTCATGGGCTGGCTGACCCTCATCGGCCTGTTCCGCGGGCGAACAGGGTCGGCGTTCTTCCTGTCGCTCGGCCTGTGGACGGCGATGCGCGTGGTCGTCGCCAGCACCTGGCGTGACCCGTACGCAGCCGGCCCGCTGAGGATGGACCAGCTCATCTCGCTGTGGATCGCGCTCGCCTGTCTGGGAGGGCTGCTGATGGTCTTCCTGTACCAGTTCTCGAACCGCGAGCCCTCGGGCCCCGAGCTGGACCGAGATCTCCGCTAGCCGTTAGAGGGCGCCTGCCAGGATCGTGGCGAGCTCGTCATCGGTCAGCACGACCGGGTTGGTCTTCATGGAGCTGCCCCGGGCGTCGGCGATGATCGCCGGGATCCCCGCAGGCTCAAGCCCGTACGAGCCCAGGCCCGGCATCGCCAAGGCGGTGGTCCAGGACGCGAGCGTCTCGACGAGCGCGGTGCGAGCCGCCGCATCAGGCGTCGCCTCCGGCAGACGCGCCAGGAGCCTGCCCAGCACCGCGTAGCGCGGCAGGGCAGGAGAGTCGGGACTTCGCCGCTCCAGCGCCTCCACATTTGTCCGCGTGACACCCGCCAGGGTGGCGCCGCAGGCGGCCCCGTGCGGAATCGGCAACTGCGCACCAAGCGGGGAGGCCAGCCCGTGGACGGCGCCAAGACCGGCGTGCGCGAGACAGATCCCCGAGAGCAGGGCGGCAAACGCCATGCGCGAGCGTGCCGCAGCGGCGCCGGGTCCGGCGGGATCCGCGTGCCAGACCAGCAGTCCGTCTCGGGCAGCCTCGAGACCTGCAAGCGCCAGTGCGTCCGTGACAGGCCCGGCCTTGAGCGACGTGTACGCCTCGAGCAGCTGCGTCAGCGCGTCCATGCCCTGTGTGGCGATCAGCACGGGCGTGGAGCCCGCGAGCAGGTCCGGGTCCACCACGGCGTCCGCGGCCACCAGCCGCTCATCGCGGAACGAGCGCTTGTAGCCCGAGGGCCCGCGTTCGCTGATCACCGCGTTGCGGGTGGCTTCGCTGCCGGTCCCAGCCGTGGTGGGCACCGCGACAAAGGGCACCGACGGGCCCGGCCACGGCCGTGCGCCCGGCAGCCCCTCAAGGAAGTCCGTGACGGGCGCGTCCACGCGCAGCAAGCCGGCCACCGCCTTGGCCGTGTCGAGCACGCTGCCGCCGCCGATGCCCACCACCACGTCGATCGCCGCCGCGCGGTTGGCTGCGGCAATCCGGTCCACCAGCAGCGGTGACGGCTCGCCGGCCACCACGGCCTCGCCCGCCACCGTCACGCCCGCCGCCGCGAAGCCGGCCAGCAGCACGTCGCGGCGTCCGCCTGCGGCCAGCGAGCGCGCGCCAGTGATCAGCAGCGCCCGCTGGCCGTGCGAGCCGGTGATCTCGGGCAGCCTGGCGAGCGACCCGGCGCCAAACGTGATCCTTGGGATCCGCCCGAGCGCAAAGGCAGGGAGCGCGGCGAGCACGTCGGCCAGCATCAGAACGTCAACGGCGCCAGCCCGCTGTAGCGGACCCCGTGCCGCGGCTCCACAAACATCTCGGCCGTGGCATCGCGCCACGCCGCATAGTGCGCGGTCTCCTTGTGCGCCACGGCATCTGCCTCGTCCATGTACCACTCGTACAGGACAAAGCGCGTGGGGTCGTTGAGCTCTTGGAGCACGTCAAAGCGCCGGACGCCCGGCTCCCGCACTGAGCCCGCGTGGTTGGCGCGGCACGCCTCGGCAAACGCATCGACGTACTCGGGCTTCACGTGGCAGTAGACGATCGCGACAAGCATTGGCGGACTCCGGAACATGGCTGGCGGGCAGGGTTGCCGCACGATCGTAGCGGGCGGCAGGAATCGAAGGGGCCCGACCTTGCGGCCGAGCCCCTAGCCTTGCGGAGCGGAAACGCTCAGGCGAGGCGGGCGTAGTCCGAGCGGTCGCGCCGCAGGAACTTGCCGTGGCCCTTTTTGCCTGTGAATGTGCCGTCGCGGACGATGACCATGCCGCGGCTCATCACGATCTTGGACTGGCCCTTGATCGCCCAGCCCTCGTAGCAGCTGTAGTCCACGGCCATGTGGTGCGTCTCGGCCGAGATGGTCCGCGACGCATTCGGGTCGTAGACGACGATGTCGGCATCGGCGCCAACGGCGATGGCCCCCTTGCGCGGGTACATGCCGAAGAGCTTGGCGGGGCCGGTGGAGATGATGTCCACCCACCGCTCCTTGCTGATCTGGCCGCCCACAACGCCACCGTTGTACAGAAGGTCCACGCGGTCCTCCACGCCCGGAAGGCCGTTGGGGATCTTGCGGAAGTCCCCGCGCCCAAGCTCCTTCTGCCCGTGGAAGTCAAACGGGCAGTGATCGGTGGCCACAACCTGCAGGTCGTCGCGGCGGAGGCCGTCCCAGAGCTCCTGCCAGTTGGGGTTCTTCTCGCGAAGCGGCGGCGAGCAAACAAACTTGGCGCCGTTGAAGCCGTTGCCCAGATCCTCGATGGAGAGGAACAGGTACTGCGGGCAGGTCTCGGCAAAGGCCTGTGTGCCCCGGTCGCGGGCCGCACGGACCTGGTCAAGCGCGTCCTTCACAGACAGGTGGACGATGTACACCGGTGCGCCGGCGGCCTCGGCCAGACGGATCACGCGGTTGGTCGCCTCGCCCTCAAACACGGGGTAGCGCGCCACGCCGTGGTAGTACGGATCCGTCTTGCCCTCGGCGACGAGATCGGCCGCCACCTTGTCGATGGCCGGACCGTTCTCCGCGTGCATCATGATCAGGCCACCGTTCTTGGTGGTCTGCTGCATGGCCCGGAAGATGTGGTCGTCCGGGGAGAAGAAGACGCCCGGGTAGGCGGTGAAGAGCTTGAAGTCCGGGATGCCCTCGTCCACAAGGGCGTCCATCTCGGCAAGCGAGCTGTCGTTGACGTCGCTCATGATCATGTGCAGGCCGTAGTCCGCGACGGCCATGCCTTCAGCCAGCGCCATCCACGTGTCGAGGCCTTCGCGCAGGGACTTGCCCTTGGACTGGACCGCAAAGTCCACGATCGTCGTCGTGCCGCCAAACGCTGCGGCGCGGGTGCCGGTCTCGAAGTCGTCCTTGGCAAACGTGCCGCCAAACGGCAGCTTCATGTGCGTGTGGGCGTCGATTCCGCCCGGGATCACCCACTTGCCCGTGGCGTCGATCACCTCGTCGGCGGTGACGCCCGCCGCGCCAAGGTTCGTGCCGATCTGCACGATGATCTCACCGTCAACCAGAACGTCAGCCGGGTACGAGCCGTCGGCCGTCACGACTATGCCGTTGGCGAACAGAGTGCGCATCGAGCCTCCTCGCGCTGCTGGGGCCCGCGGCTGTGCCGCCGCAGGCATCATCGTCTGCGGTCATCCTAGCCCCGCGAGCGCGCCGCGGAGGGGCGCCGGTGCGCCGTCGCCTGGGCTAGTGGAGGATCAGCAGCCTGACGCCGTGCACATTCGCGAGCCCAAGCTGGATACCCCACGCGATCACGGTGGCGGACGCAGCGAGGAATGCGTAGCAAAAGGCGATCATCCCCATCAGCTGCGAGCGTAGGTGCTCGCGACGCGCGGCAGGACCATTCATCTCCCAGTCTGGGTCACGACGTGGGCGTCGCAGATGGATTGGCACGGGGTCCTCCAGGGACACCAAGTGTCCATCTTGACGGCTGCCGCGCGCGAGAGGACTTCCGTCCGAACAAGCAGCCGAAAGTCCCATGGGCGAGGCTGGGCGAGGCGGCGGAGCCGTCCGCTGGGGGTCCCGCTCCCCGGTGAGAACCAGCGGCGCGCAGACAATCGCGCCCGCCAAGATGGGGGAGTTAGAAACGCGCCGGGGCAACGTCGCGGAGTGCGGGAATGATCTCGCGCCCGTAGACCTCCAACTGCTCCTCCTCGTGCCCGTTCATCAGGTACAGGTTGAACTGGTCCACGCCAGCCGCCGCCAGATCACGCAGCCGCGCGATGTGCTGGTCAACGGAGCCCAGGACGCAGAAGCGGTCCACGATCTCGTCGGTGACGAAGGATGCGTTGGTCGAGCCCACTTCGGCGTGGTGCAGGTAGTCGTAGCCCTCGCGATCACGGACGTACGCCGTCAGCTCCGGCGGCAGATCCTCGCGCGGGTACTTGTTCACGAGATCCACGACGTGGTTGCTCACCAAGGCCGGGAACCAGCGGGTGCGGTCGCGCCCGTCGGCCAGGTCGCCCACGTGGGCGGGGGCCGCGGCCATCACGGACACGGCGCTGGCGTCGCGGCCGGCCTCCACAGCGGAAGCGCGCACCTGCGAGACAAACCAGCGGACAAGGTCCGGGTCGCCAATCTGCAGCATGGCGCCGTCAGCAATCCGTCCTGTCAGCTTGAGCGCCACAGGCCCGTACCCGGCAATCCAGACGGGGAGCCGGTGCTCTGCCGCCCAGGGCAGCTCCAGCATGGCGCCTTCAAACTCGATGGACCGCCCCTCGGCAAGCGCTCTGATCACGTGGACGGCCTGCTCGAGGTCCTTCATCGATGTGGGCGCCTTGCCCAACACGCGCCGGGCCGAGTCGCCGCGGCCGATGCCGAGGTCCATGCGCCCGCCGGACAACTCCTGGAGGACGGCAAGCGCAGAGGCCGTCACCGACGGCTCGCGTGTCGCGGGGTTCGTGACGCAGGTGCCCAGACGCATCGTGGTAGTGGCCTGCGCCATCAGGGTGAGCAGCGGGTACACCTCGCGCCACAGGACGTGGCTGTCAAACAGCCAGCCGTAACTGAAGCCGGCCGCCTCCGCCTGCTTGGTGAGCGCGATTGACCGCTTGATGGAATGTTCTGGCTTGAGCGTGAACCCGAACTGCATCGTGATCCTCCGCCGGGGACGACCCGGAGAATCGGGCGGCTCGACTGCCCTCCTCCGAGCAGTCGAGCCCTGGGGTTGTCCTTGAGGCCGACGCGCGGCCAGCGCCGTTACGGCTTGACGAGGTCGCCGTACTGGTCGGGGCGGCGATCGCGGTAGAACTGCCAGGTCTGGCGGACCTCCTCGATCATGCCGAGGTCCATGTCCCGGACAATCAGCTCCTCGTCATGCGCCGACCCGACACCACCGATGAACTGGCCGCGCGGGTTGCAGAAGTAGCTCTGCCCGTAGAAGTCGTCGTCGCCGATTTCGGCTTCGATGCCGACACGGTTGATCGTGCCCACGAAGTAGCCGTTGGCGACCGCGTGGCTGACCTGCTCGATGCGCCAGAGGTACTCGGAGAGGCCGCGGCTGGTGGCGCTTGGGATGAACACCATGTCCGCGCCGTTGAGGCCCAAGGCGCGCGCGCCCTCCGGGAAGTGGCGGTCGTAGCAGATGTAGACGCCCACGCGGCCGACGGCGGTCTCGAAGACCGGGTAGCCGAGGTTCCCGGGTCGGAAGTAGAACTTCTCCCAGAAGCCCTTGACGTGCGGGATGTGGGTCTTGCGGTACTTGCCCAAGTACTTGCCATCCGCGTCGATCACGGCTGCGGTGTTGTAGAAGATGCCCGAAGTGTGGGAGTCCTCTTCGTACATCGGCACGATGATGACCATGCCCAGTTCCTTGGCCAGCGACTGCATGCGCTGGGTTGTTGGGCCGTCCGGGATGAACTCCGTGTAGGAGTAGTACTGCGGATCCTGCACCTGACAGAAGTAGGGCCCGTAGAACAGCTCCTGGAAGAGCATGACCTGGGCGCCCTGCTTCTTCGCCTCGTGCGCATAGCCCTCGTGCTTCTGGATCATCGACTCTTTGTCGCCTGTCCAGCTTGCCTGCAGGAGCGCACCACGGACGATACGGGGCATCGCGAACGGCCTCCTAAAGCTATCGAGCCAACCTTCGACCGGGTCGTCCAGCCGCGCCGGCGCACCGGCGGGTGTCTGCGCCCGCGGCGGTGAAGAACCAGAGCATACGCCGCACGTTGAGGGGTTTCAGGTCCACCGCGCCCGCCTGGGCACGCGGGCACGCGGGTGCTCGGCGGGAGGAGGGTTGTCCTGGGGGTGTACCTGCACGTGCTTCGGGCCAAGCCGAAGTTGTTGCGCGACTGCGTCGCCACGCCGGGCACGCTGGGCGCTGGCTAGACCTCGCCGGATCTTGGCCGGCCGTGCTCGATCCCTACCTCGGTCCCAGCGAGCCAGGCGATGATCCGTCCTTGCGCGTCGGCCGCGAGAAGGTAGAGGACGCCACGGCCGTCCGCTGGGGTTGCCATCCGTCGCACCAGACCGGCTTCGCACAGGAGCGCCAGGTGCTCGCTGACCGACGAGAAGCCGAGGCCGAGCTCCTTTGCAAGCCCTTTTGGGCGCCGCGGGTGTTGCGCGAGGAACGTGATGATCTGGCGCCGCGTTGGGTCCGCCAGGAGCGCGATGCCGGCTCCATTTCGTTTGGGCATGCGCAGATACTGCGCGACGCCGCTTATCAGCCGCTTATCCGACGCGCCGCCGCCCCCGTCGTGCTTCGGCGTAGCCCGAACTACCTGCAGGTATGTCCCGGCGGTGGACTTCCCTGGGGGGTCTCGATGGTTTCGATAGGCCTCGCGCTCTGGGCGCGGCGCGATTCACCGCATCATCTCGACCGTCATAGGGCAGACGACGAGGGCACCGTTCCGGTACAGCGGCTCACCCGGCCGCTGCGGGTTGTTGTCGGCCTCGGCGCCGACGGTGACGTGGTCGCCGGTCCGGCCGAACACGCTGCCGGACGCGGTCAGGACGACCCGCGAATCCGGCCCGTCGGCGGTCACGCGCCAGCCGGCCGGCCACAGGAGCCGCAGCGTCCCCGAGATGTTGATGCCGGAGGCATGAACGAGCATCGCGCCGTCGCCGTCTGCGGCCAGGTCGCCGAACACGGGGTCGAGCGTGCAGCCGACGCTCGTGGGGAAGGGAAGCGGAATGTAGCCGCCGGCGACCAGCGCGACCGCCGCGACCAGGGCCAAGAGGTGGGCGACGCGGACGAGTGCTCGGATCGGATCCATCGGGCCTCCTTGGCGGCATCCTCGGGGCCGGGGTGACGGCCGGCATCCTGGCCCCCTCAGATCCTTGTGCACCAATGGTGGGGCAGATCGCGGTCCAGTCAAGGCCGGGAGGATCTGATTCGTCAGGCGCGGGCAGTGCGACGGGTAGCCCGCACCAGACGCGAGACTTCCCGCGTTGCTCTGCAAGGCCCGCGGTGGCCGGCCCAGCGTGCTCAGGCCCCGACGCGCGCCGCAGGTGCTTCGGCATGGCCCGAAGCACCGGCAGGTGTGTCCCGGCGCGGTGCCCCGCACCCCAGCTCGGGTTCAGGGGTCTAGTGGCAGGTGGCGGAGCCCGAGTCAGACCAGGTGCTGCCCGCCACGGGCACAAACTTCCACGAATACGAGCCGTCGAGCAACGTGAACTTGATGATCCCGTGGATCCCGGTCTTGAACACGTCCGTGTTTGCGTGGGGAGTGACCAGGCTGTACATCGACGCGCCGCCGGTGCCCACCACAAACTCGCGAATGCCAGCTGTCGGATCGAGCGTGCCGTCAGGTGTCTGGGGCGCGAACCGCTCGTAGTCGTGGTCGTGTCCGTTGATCACAATCTCTGCGCCCGCCGCGTAGAGGTCCTGCCAGAAGACGCGCGTGGAGCTGTTGTCGCCGTGCGGGCCCGAGCTGAATAGCGGCTGGTGCCAGATGGCCGCCACGCAGGCCGTCGGATGGGCCGCAAGGTCAGCCTTGAGCCAGGTCTCCTGCGGCGAGCCTGCGCCACAGCCGCCCACCGCGCCGCAGTTGGCGTTGAGGCTATAGATCCTCCAAGTGCCCACGTTGTAGGCGTACCAGCCCTTGCCCGGGGTGCCCGCACGGGCGCCGAAGTAGGCGAAGTAGGGCGCCGCCCGGGCGGTCCCGTACTCGTGGTTGCCCGGGACCGGCATCGTGCGGTTCTTGAAGTAGCCCCACGTGGGGCCGTAACAGTTCTTGAACTGCAGCGCCGATCCTGTGGCGTACGCCAAGTCGCCGGCCGCAAACGCGGTACCAGGCGTTTGGTCCATCAGCGCAGCCGTCGCCGAGTCATACGAGGTACCGCAGACGCCGATGTCGCCGGCGCCCGCGAGGATGGGGTATGGGCTCGCCACATCGATCACCGCCAGAGCATCCACGTATACCCACGGGTGGCCAACCGTGCCGAGGGCGCGGATGGTGATCCTGTGGCGTCCAACGGTTGGCCACGAGTAGCTGTACACGGTCTTTGCGTTGGTGGAGATGGGGGTGCGGAGGCTTACGGTGGCGGCCAGCTTGCCGTCGATCTCCACCTTGGCAGAGCCGCCGGCGATTCCTGTTGGCGCCACCCAGGCAATCGAGCTGCCGGTGAACGAATACGTTGCATAGGCGCCGGCGATCTTCGTGTACCGCATCCGGCCGTCCAGGTACCACGCCCGCAGCTTGGTGAGCCACGACCCGCGGAAGCTGACCGATGTGTCCGGGATCAGGCGGACGAGGAAGATCTTGCCGTAGGCGTCGACAGACGTGTTGGTTGCGTTATCGGTGGCCCGCACGCGGAACTGGACAGCGTCGCCGGGGACCACCGTCACGCTGGCCGACCGCGTCAGTGGCGCGGCAAGCGGCACGGGGGCCCAGCCGGCGCGGCCAACCTTCTCCTCGAGCGCATAGCTGGCAACGCCCGTGCCGACATCGGTGGCGGGGGCCCAGCTGACGCTAACGACCGCGGATGCCGAGGAGGTGGTCGTGCCCTTCGCGAGCTTGACCGTGGGCGCGGCGGCGACCGGGGCGATCGTGTCGGGGACCACCGTGATAGCGGCGCTCCCGGGGAGCGTCCGATTGGGGTGGCTACGGTGGCTGAGATGGTTGCGCTGCCGGGGATGGCTGCGGCGAAGCGGCCCGCGGCGAGCAGGCTGCCGCCGGTGCCGTCCATCGACCATGAGACGGCCGCGGGGCTGACGGCGACGCCGTTCCCGGCTGCGTCTGTGCCCTTCGCGCTGAGCGGAATGACCTGGCCGACGACGGCCGTGGTGATTCCGGGCTGGACGACAACCTTGCTCAACGGCCCGGTGGGCAGCGTCGACACGATCAGCAGCCCGTCATCGACGGCCCGCTGGTACCCGTCCGACGGGCTATTGGCGACGCTGGACGACACGTCGCCGGGCTCGCGGGCAAGCATGGTGGTGGACCCGCCACCATCGAGGTTGATCGCGTTGGAGACGCCCTGCGCAACAAGCATGTTAGCGAGATCCGCGGCCGTGACACCAGCGCTGTACGGTGCTTGCCGGCCGTCCACAACAGCGAAGACGACGGTGCCATCAGCTCGGACGCCAACCGCAGTGCGGGGATGTGCGTAGAGCGACGTCGGCGTCACCGGATCCACACCGGCGATGCCGTCGCGCGCCAACCATTCCCGCCCGGAAATCGCCTCGCGAACGTTTTCCCAGCCGGCGTTGATGATCGTGGTCATCGTCAACGTGTTGCCGACGAGCAGGGTGGCGAGGACTGCCGCCTCGGCGCCCTGCGCCGACAGGACCACGGCCCCTGCCGGGACGGGGGTGTTGTACCCGGTCGGCAGAACGGCCGACACGGTCCCCGTCCATGTGCCCGACGGGCGCAGCGGCAGCGCGGCCCCGGTGAGGACAACCTCGGTGCCGCCAGCGAGCGTCAGCGTGCTGGAGGCCCACCGGCGGGTGTACGCCACCAGCGTCCCGACGGGGCGGGGCTTGTTGATCCGATCTACGTTGAGCGTGGTCAGGCCGTCCGGGAGCGTCACCGTCATCGCCACGGAGACGTCGGCCGTGAGCGCTGTTTCGTTGTCGTCAAAGCCGATGGTGGGCCGCACGCCGGTGGAGGCCGTCATCAGCTCGCCCGCGTGCACCAGCAGGCCGGTGGGCGCCGTGTGCTTGCTCGCCGCATCAGCCGCCCAGGTGTCGCCGTTGATTGCGGCGATCACGCGGTGGCCAGCGGTCGACACGCGCGCGGCTTGGGCGCTCAAGGTCTGGAGCCCGTGCACGCCGGAGCTGGGGAGGGAGGCCTCGATGCCGATGCCTTCCGCCTGCTGGTTGATGTCGATGAACTGGACCGCCTGGTCGCCGCTCGACGTCGTCCAGTCGCCTATCCGGTGCACGACACCTGGCGCCAGCGACTCGTTAAGGGTCTCGGCAAACGGGATGACCGTCTTGGCAGGAGCGATGGGGGAAGCGACGGCCGACCCAGCCGGAAGCAGGGCGGCAAGCAGGACGACGGCCAGTAGCGTTGAGCCGGAACGGCGCATTGGGAACCTCGATGGGTTGTCCCCGCGCAGGCGAGGTGCGGCGGTTGCGTGCGTAGGGTGCCACTTGCGGCGCGTTGCTGCCAGTCATCTCATGGTCCGGGGCAACAATGGCCCGGACGGCGGCGAATGTGCGCTGGCTGCGGCAGGCTCCAGAAGGCCCGCCAGCCGGGTCTGGCGCTGTGCTGTAATGGTTGTCACGCAGTTGACACGCGCCGCTTCGACGCACCGCTTCGACGCACCGCATGGGCTGGCCGATACCGCCGCCCTACTGGAGGATCCATGGGCAACAGCACGCAAGCCGCGATGACCAGCGAGGAGATTGTCGGGCTCTCCCGCGCGCATACGCTCTTCTCGTGGTCCATCCAGGGCCAGCTGGACCCAATTGCCATCGACCATGCCAAGGGCGTCTACATGTGGACCCCCGAAGGC
Organism: uncultured Chloroflexota bacterium; assembly: GCA_903924005.1. Lineage (GTDB taxonomy): Bacteria > Chloroflexota > Limnocylindria > Limnocylindrales > CSP1-4 > CAIXZV01. Next base: position 10,819 of record CAIXZV010000168.1, read on the forward strand.
AAGCGGATCATCGACTTCAACAGCCAGCTGATGTCGGTCAACATCGGTCACGGCGACCAGCGTGTGGTGGACGCCATCGCTGAGCAGGCGGCCAAGCTCCAGTTTGTGCAGCCGGCGTTCGCCACCGAGATCCGGGCCCGGCTCGGCCAGAAGCTGGCCCAGATCCTGCCCGGCGACATGAACAAGGTGTTCTTCACCCTTGGCGGTGCTGAGGCCATCGAGAACGCCATCAAGCTCGCCCGTCACTACACGGGCAAGCACAAGCTCCTCGCCCGCTACCGCGCCTACCACGGCGCCACGGCGGGCGCGATGACGCTCACCGGAGACTATCGCCGCTGGGCCAACGAGCCCGGCATCGTGGGCGTGGTCCGCTACCCGGACACCCACCGCTGGGGAGAGAAGGAGCCGCGGAGCGCGGACGAGGCGCTCAACGGCCTCGAGGACGTCATCAAGTACGAGGGCGCCCAGACGATCGCCGGGATCTTCCTCGAGACGGTCGTGGGCACCAACGGCATCCTCATTCCGCCGGACGGGTACCTCAAGGGCGTCCGCGACCTGTGCGACAAGTACGGGATCCTCATGGTTGCCGACGAGGTCATGGCGGGCTTTGGCCGCACCGGCAAGTGGTTTGCCGTTGACCACTGGAACGTGGTGCCGGACCTGATGACGATGGCCAAGGGCCTCACGTCGTCCTACCTGCCGCTTGGCGCCGTTGCCATGCGGGACACCATCGCCGAGGCCATGAACACCAAGATGTTCTACGGCGGCCTCACCTACAGCTCGCATCCGATGAGCCTTGCGGCCGCCCTTGCGACGATCCGCGTGTATGAGGAGGACGACCTCCTCGGCAACTCGGTCCGAATGGGCGAGAAGATGCGCGCGTGGCACGAGAAGCTTGCGGCCAAGCACCCGTCCGTGGGCGCCCACCGCAGCATCGGCCTCTTCGGCATCCTGGACCTGGTCCGGAGCCAGGACCCGTGGACGCCGCTGACCCCGTTTAACGGCACCAGCGACGAGATGAAGGCGATTGGCAAGTTCTTCCGTGAGGAGGGGCTCTACGTGATGATGGCCAACAACTCGGTCCACACCAACCCGCCGCTCTGCATCAACGAGGCAGAGATGGACGAGGCGTTCGCGATCATCGACCGCGGTCTCGACATCACCGATCAGGCGGTCAAGGGCTGACGGCCTCGCCCGAGTCGTCGGGCATCCCGCTGCACCGCACGACGGCCGGTCCCGCGAGGGCCGGCCGTTCCATCCTCCGCATCAGCGTTGCGGACGGCGTGCAGGTTCGCCCGCGTTGCGGTGTACTACGCGAACCGGGGTGGGGCTCCCCGCGTCCTGCCGCGACCCGTGCGGCCAGAGGGTGACATGCAAGGGCGTCTCGCAATTCGGGGCCTCAGCGCCCTCGCCATGACCCTGGTCCTTCTTGCGGCAGACGCGGGGCTGGTGATGGTTGCCCCCGCCGCCGCAGCCGACGGCTTCCTGACAGATGGTCCCGCTTCGGTGCTTGCGGCCAACCCGGCTCCCAGCACCGTCGTTCCGGTGGCCCGGCCCGCGGCACCTCCCGCCTCCTTCACGCTGATGCCGCCCGGGTCGGTGGCCGTGGGCCTGAGCTTCGCGTGCGCCGTTGAGCATGCGAACGTCCGCTGTTGGGGCGCAAACACCATCGGGCAGCTTGGCGACGGCACCATCCAGACCCGCACAACGCCCGTGACGGTCCAGGGCCTCGTCGGCACGCCGGGGGCAGTTGCCGCGGGCGGCGCGTTCGCCTGTGCGCTGATGACCAGCGGCCATGTCTACTGCTGGGGCAACAACGGTTCAGGCCAACTTGGCGCGGGCATCGGCGGTCCCAGCTCGTCCACCGCTGTGCCCGTCTTCGGCATCACCGATGCGGTTGTGATCACCGCCGGCACAAGCCACGCCTGCGCGCTGCGCGTCACGGGCCTCGTGGTGTGCTGGGGCTCCGGCGCTTCCGGGCAGCTTGGCAACGGTGCCATCGGCACGTACCACACCCCCATCGGGGTCAGCGGTCTGAGCGGGGTCCAGGCGATTGCGGCGGGTGGCTCGTCCACCTGTGCGGTGCTCACGACAGGCGCCGCCAGGTGCTGGGGTCTGAACAGCAGCGGCCAGCTTGGCGACGGGACCACAACGATGCGGAGGCTCCCTGTGGCAGTGAAGTCCCTGGCGGGCGCCTGGTCCGTCACCGTGGGCGCAAACCACGCCTGCGCGCGACTGTCGTCGAGCGCCGTCAAGTGCTGGGGCGCCAACGCGAGCGGCCAGCTTGGCGACGGAACTACCACGATGCGCAAGACCGCCGTTGCGGTGAAGTCCCTGACGGGCGTGGCGTACCTGGCGGCAGGCACGAGCTACACCTGCGCGTCCCTGCTGACCGGCGGCGCGCGCTGCTGGGGCCTCAACAGCAGCGGCCAGCTTGGCGACGGGACGGTTGTCCGCCGGCTGATCCGGACGACAGTGTCCGGGATGAGCGTTGCCGGGGGCATCGCCGCGGGCGGCGCCACCACTTGCGTGATCACAGGCGCAGACGGCGTGAAGTGCTGGGGCGCCAACGCGTCCCGCCAGCTTGGCAACGGCGGGACCGCCAAGGCCACAAAGCCCGTTGACGTCAACGCGTTCATCCGGATCGCCAAGATCTCGTCAGGCTCTATGTCAACGTGTGCCCTCACAAGCAACGGCACGGTCAGCTGCTGGGGCTACGGCTCGTTTGGCGAGCTTGGCAACGGCGCCTATCTTGACTCGGCGCGACCCGTGGCGGTCACGGGCATCACAACCGCTGTGGACCTGGCCGTGGGCAGCGGCTTTGCTTGCGTTGTGCTGGCCAACGGCCACATCGACTGCTGGGGCGACAACAACCACGGTGAGCTCGGCACGGGCACAACGGACTGGTCAAACGTCCCGGTGGAGGTCTCCGGGATCACCACTGCCGTGTCCGTGACGGCCGGTGGCGAATACACCTGCGCGATCCTTGCGAGCCACGCGGCCAAGTGCTGGGGCAGCAACGACAAGGGTCAGTTGGGCGACGGCACCACCACCGAGCGTCTCCTGCCGGCCACGGTCCTCCTGATAGACGTCCAGACCATCGACGCCGGGGTCCAGCACACCTGTGCCACCACCGACACGCCCTCCACAGGACTCGTGTTTTGCTGGGGCGCCAACAACGACGGACAGGTTGGAGACGGCACCACAACGGAGCGTCACGTGCCCGCGCTAACGTCGCTTCCGGCCGTGCCAGCCGTGTCGGTTACCGCAGGTTCTGACCAGTCGTGCGCCAGACTCCAGATCGCTATCGGTGTGATCGTCATCCAGTGCTGGGGATGGGGCTATTCCGGCGAGTTGCTGAACGGTCTCTCAGGCCCATCGGGCTCGTCCAGCACGCCCGTCTCGCCGGA
>CAIXZV010000169.1 GCA_903924005.1 uncultured Chloroflexota bacterium
CGTGATCCATCTCGCCGAGCATAGCCCGAAGGCCCCAGGTGCGTCCTCGGGCTACACTTTTGCGCATGCCCGTCCCTATGCTCTCGTCGCTGCTGTTGCCGGTACTCGCGCTGATCGCGATCACGCCTGAGCCTATCGCGCTGCACCTTGGACCTATCCCGGTCTACTGGTACGGGATCTGCTACGCCGTGGGCATCGCCGCCTCATACACGGTGATCACGCGCGAGGCCAACCGCCGGGGCCTCAACGCGGCGCTCGTGGACAACGGCATCATCATCGTGGCAGCGGCAGCACTTGCCGGCGGGCGCGCCTACCACGTGATTGACCAGTGGGCGCTCTACCAGGACAACCTGCTCAAGATCGTCATGCCGCCCTACACGGGTCTCGGCGTGTACGGCGGGATCATCACAGGTGTGATCGCGGCCTTCGTCATCGTGCGCCGCTGGCGGCAGCCGTTCTGGAAGTGGGCCGATGTCATCGCCCCCGGCATCTTCGTGATGCAGGCGATTGGCCGGTGGGGCAACTTCTTCAACCAGGAGCTCTACGGGCCGCCTACCAATCTGCCCTGGGGCATCGCCATCGACTGTGCCCACCGGATTGGGGACCACGGGATCGCCCAGTGGCCGTGTCCGCAGTTCCCGGCTGAGACCACTGCGTTTCAGCCGCTGTTCCTCTACGAGTCCGTTAGCGGGCTCATCGGCGCCGCGGTGCTGCTGATGCTGGCTCGCCGCTTCGGCCCGCGCATGCGTCCGGGTGACCTGTTCCTGGTCTGGGGCATGTGGTACGCCGCCGTCCGCTTTGGCCTGGAGACGTTCCGAGAGGGCAACTGGACGCTTGGCGGTATCCCCACCGCCATGGTGATCTCCACGCTCGTGTTCGTTGCCGCTGGCGCCGTGCTGGTCTATCGCCATCGGCCCGGCTCCACCACCGAGACGTGGGGTGAGCCAACGCCATTTGAGGCCGCTGGCGACGATGGCGACGACGAGTTCTACGACGACGATGACGAGCCTGTCAGCGAAGTCGCGGCCGCCCCTGCGGACGGGGATGGACAGCCCAGTCAGCCCGGCTGACGAACCGGAGGCAGGCCCGAGCCCTCGGCGTCGGCCGCCCTCGCGTCTGGACCGCGGCGTCCTTGACCGCGCCCGAGATGGCACTGCCCTTGAGGGTTTGCGCTGGCTTGGCCGGGAGCCGGAGTCCCGCGCCACGCTCTTCTATCGTGTCGTGCGGCTGTTTGCGCTGTTCCTTCTGTTTGGGGTCTTCCGGTTCCGGATCCAGACATCGGGCCAAGAGCTGCTGCCGCGCGGCGGTTACCTGCTGATCGGCGCCGCCCATCGCGGCTGGATGGACCCGTTCCTGGTCGTCCATGCGCTCCCTGTACAGCCGCGCGCCTGGTTCCTTGGCAGCGGTCCGTCCACGTTCACCGCCCGCTGGCGTGAGGTGCTGATCCGTCGCCTCGGCGGGCTTCTGCCGGTCTGGCGCGGCGGCGTTGGGATCGACGCGCACGTCGCCTCGGCGCGGGCGGTCATCGCCAACGGCGGCGTCTTTGCCCAGATGCCCGAAGGGACCGTCTCCGGTCCGCCGGGCCGCCTGTTGCCGTTCCGTCCGGGCGCGGCGCTCATCGCCCTGCGGACGGGCGCCCCGATCGTCCCGCTCGCCATGGCGGGGACCGAGGAGCTCTACATCGGCCGGCGCATGGCGTCACGCGTGCTGGCGCCCACATCCGCGCGCGAACTGCTTGGGGAGCAGTGGGACGGCGTTCTGCCTCCTGAGGGCTCACGCGAGGAACTGGCGCTGGCCAAGCGTCTGGCGCTCCGCTTTGAGGACCTGCTGGGGCCCGTGGTGGCGGAGCTGCAGCCGCTCACCGTGGATCCGCCGGGCCATCCGCGCCGCCTGCGCCGGAAGCTCACCTGGCTGTTGCTGCGCCCGGGCCGTCTGGACCGCGACGACCCCAACGCCCCAAACGCGCCGAGCGCTCCCGCCTGATCTCGCCCCACTCCCGCGCCTCGCCCACGCCTTGATCGGTGCCACCGATCGA
>CAIXZV010000170.1 GCA_903924005.1 uncultured Chloroflexota bacterium
GATCCAGGAGGGTGTCGCCTCGCTGGGCGGCTACGCCGAGATCTTCCTGCGCAACGTCATGGCGTCGGGCGTGGTCCCGCAGATCTCGGTGGTGCTTGGCCCCTGCGCCGGCGGCGCGGTCTACTCGCCGGCGATGACGGACTTCACCGTGATGGTGGAGGGGACGAGCTACATGTTTGTCACCGGGCCCAACGTGGTGAAGGCCGTGACCCATGAGGAGGTTGACTCGGAGGCGCTTGGCGGCGCCACCGTCCACACCTCTCGCAGCGGCGTTGCGCATCTTGCGGCCCACGATGAAGCCGAGGCGATGGACCACGTCCGGCGCCTCCTGGCCCACCTGCCCCAGAACAACCTGTCCGATCCGCCCGTCGTCATGTCTGGAGATCCGCGTGACCGCCAGGACCTGGAACTTGACGATGTTGTTCCGGCAGATCCCGGCAAGCCATACGACATGCACGACGTCCTGCGGCGCATCGTGGACGACGGCAAGTTCTTCGAGATCCAGCCGGCGTGGGCGGCCAACATCCTGATTGGGTTTGCCCGGGTTGGCGGTCGCGCTGTCGGCATCGTGGCGCAGCAGCCGGCCGTGCTTGCGGGCGCGCTCGACATCGACGCGTCGGTCAAGGCGGCCCGCTTCGTTCGCACTTGCGATGCGTTCAACGTCCCGCTGCTCACGTTTGTTGACGTGCCCGGTTTCCTGCCCGGAGTAGGGCAGGAGCACGGCGGGATCATCAAGCACGGCGCCAAGCTTCTCTACGCGTACTGCGAGGCAACGGTGCCCAAGGTGACCGTGATCACGCGAAAGGCGTACGGCGGCGCCTATGACGTCATGAGCAGCAAGCACATCCGGGGTGACCTGAACTTCGCCTGGCCAACGGCAGAGATTGCGGTGATGGGCGCGGAGGGCGCGGTCAACATCATTTTCAAGGACGCCATCGACAAGGCCGAGGACCCAGCGGCAGAACGCAAGCGTCTTGTCGCCGAGTACGAGACGGAGTTCAGCAACCCGTACGTCGCCGCATCCCGGGGCTACATCGACGAGGTGATCCTTCCGCATGAGACGCGCCCAAGGCTCGTCCGTGCCCTGGAGATCCTCGCGGACAAGCGGGACACGAACCCCCGGAAGAAGCATGGCAACATCCCGCTCTGAGACGAGGTCAGCCATGTCTTTGCGTAAAGACGCCGGGTTGGGGAGACAGCGATGACCGTTGAGCCGCCGCCGTTCCGGCGCGTGTTGATTGCCAACCGCGGCGAGATTGCCGTGCGGATCATCCGGGCCTGCCACGAGATGGGCATGGAGGCGGTTGCGGTTTACAGCGATGCGGATGTGGCTGCCGCCCATGTGCGTCTGGCGGACGCGGCCGTTCGGCTTGGTCCGCCGCCGCCGTCGGAGAGCTACCTGCGCATCGATGCCGTGGTGGAGGCCGCGCTGGCCACGGGAGCCCAGGCCGTTCACCCGGGCTATGGGTTCCTGGCCGAGCGCGCTGCCTTTGCGCGGGCCGTGGAGGCCGCAGGGCTTGTCTTCGTCGGGCCCTCGTCCGAGGCCATTGATGCGTTGGGCGACAAGCTCCATGCTCGCCGTCTTGCGGCGCAGATTGGCGTCCCGTCGGTGCCGGGCACCCTGGAGCCTGCGCCGGTGTTGCCGGACCACGAACACTGCGTAAATACAGCCCAGCCGGGTGAGAATCATCCTCCGCGAGCACGGAAAATGCCAGATAGGAGCCAAAGCGGCTGAATGGGATGCTGGAGAGGTCGAGTTCCATTACGTTAGTCCCGGTATTCGCACGAGACGTTAGTCCCGGTTCTCGCACGAGAAGATTCA
>CAIXZV010000171.1 GCA_903924005.1 uncultured Chloroflexota bacterium
GAGATGCAGAAGATGATGAAGCGGTTCTCAGGGCCGGGCGGCAAGCGCGCGGCGATGAGCGCGATGAACCCGATGGGTCGCAGGTGACCGACGTGGCTGAGCCCCTGGAGCCGGTTGGCGTTGCGGCGGTTGTCCCCACCGCGCCGCTCGGGGGTTCTGTGCGCGCACCACGCGGGCCTGGCGGTCGTGTCCGCTGGCTGATCGCCCTGGCGGTGACCGTCGCGGTGCTGGGCCTTGCTGGCGGTGCCACGCTGCTCCTCACGGCCGCAGCGGGCGATGCGGCGGTGCTTGCCTGGGTCCCCGCAGATAGCACCACCTATGCCGAACTGCGGCTGGACCTGCCCGGCAGCCAGCGCACCGAGGTGCCCAAGCTGCTTGCCGCGTTCCCAGGCTTTGCAGACCAGGCCGCCTTCCCGGCCAAGCTGGGCGAGGCGTTTGACCGGCTCATCAAGAGCGCAAGCAACAGCAAGCACAACTACCAGACAGAGATTGCCCCGTGGTTTGGCGGGGAGCTCGCCGTGGCCAGCGGACCCGTTGACGTGCCCGCCGCTGGCGCCACGCCAAGCGACATCGCCGCCAGCGCCCGCGTGCTCATGCTCGCGAGCGTCACGGACAGCGCAAAGGCCACAGCGTGGCTCAGCGCGCTGCTCATCGAGGCGGGGGCCACCACGTCCACCGAGTCCTACAGCGGCGTGACCATCACGATTGTCCACGCTCCCGGAACCGTGAAGCGGCAGAGCACCATCACGATGCCCGGCGGCGCGTACGCGGTCCTGGGCAGCGTGTTGGTTGCCGGCGACGAGGCGTCCGTGCGAGCTGCGGTTGACACGCGCGGCAGCCGCGGGCTCGGCACGTTGGCGTCGTTCCGCGCGGCGGAGGCGGCCGTTGGAGGGGACCGCGTTGCGTTTGCCTGGGCGGACTCGAAGGCGCTGCTTGCCCCGGCGGTTGCCGCGGCGTCCGGCGCCGTGAAGGACACGATGCTCACGGCGCTCCTCGGGATCGTCCGGGACGACGCCCCGGCGTGGGCCGCCGGCGCCATCCGCGCTGTGGACGGCAACCTCGTCATTGACACCGTTGAGCCAAAGCCGGCGACCAGCGCGCAACAGCCCGCGACCGCAGCCGACACCGCCCAGCTCGCAAAGCTGGTCCCGGCCGACACGCTGGTCCTCCTTGGCGCCCAAAGCCCCGGCGCCGCCCTTGCGCAGCTCCGGACGCGCCTGGTTGCGGACCCGGCCCTCGCTCCGGTTGTCACGCAGGTGGACCAGGCGCTCGGCGTCATCGGCGGGCTTGACGCCGCCACCGGCTGGATCGGCAACACCGGCATCGCCATCACCAACACAGACGGCAAGCCCGCGGGCGGGCTCGTCATCGTCCCGTCGGACGCCACCGGCGGCAAGCGGCTCATCACCCAAGTGCGCAGCATCGCCCAGATCGCTGGGGCCGCAGCCAACATCATCCCCAGTTTTGACGACGCCGCGTACGGCGACGCAACCGTCACCGTGGTGAGCATCCCCAACGCCGGCAACCTGCTGCGCCTGCTGCAAGGCGCCACCGGCAATACGTGCGGCGTGACCTGCCGCGTGGCCGCGCCCCAAGACCTCACCATCACATTCGCCTATGCGGTGACCCCAGAAGTCATCGTGATCGGCACGGACGCACGGTTTGTGAAGGCAGTGCTGGACGCCCGGGGCGGCTTGTCACTTGCGACGCAGCCCCGTTTCAAGGACCTCCTTGCGAAGGCCGGCGCCAGTGGCGACGGTCTTGCCTGGGTGGACATCGCCGCGGTCCGCGATCTCGTCGCGGCCGCCCAGCCCGCCAGCGAACGCGCCAGTTATGACGCGGACGTCAAGCCCTATCTCGCGCCGATTGACGGGCTCGTGGCCACCGGAACCACCGATGGCGACCTCATCCGTTCAACGATCATCCTGTCCATCAAGCCCTAACACCCTGTAGGCTCGCCGCCGGCGGGCCCGCGCAAAGGTTCGCAGCCAGAAGGAGCAGCACCGCACATGTCCGTCCGCATCCGCCTCACCCGCGTCGGGGCGACCAAGCAGCCGACGTACCGGGTCGTTGTCACCGACAGCCGCTCGGCTCGAGACGGCCGCTCCATCGAGACGATCGGCCACTACAACCCGCGCCAGGACCCGATCGAGTTCGTCGTTGACGCCGCCAAGGCCAAGGACTGGATCGCCAAGGGCGCGCAGCCCTCCGAAACTGTGGCGCGTCTCTTCAAGCAGGCCGGCATCCTGCCGGGCAGCAAGTAGCCACCGCCATGGCCGCCGCAGAGCTGGTCGAATACGTTGCAAAGTCCCTTGTCGACGACCCTGAGGCCGTGACGGTTGAAGTGGTCGAGGGCGAAGAGGGCACCATCATCGAGCTGCACGTGGCCGAGTCCGACATGGGCAAGGTCATCGGGCGCAATGGCAGCGTTGCCAAGGCGCTCCGGACTCTGCTCAAGGTGACCGCCGCCCGCAACGGCGAGCCCGTCAGCCTCGAAATCGTCTGAGGGGGCCGTCCACGGCTCCCTCACAGCCGCCCACGCCCGGGGCTCGCCGGGTGCGCAAGATTGTCGTGCCCGGCGCGTTCGGGTCATCCGGTGCGTCCAGCGCATCGGCCGGCATCCCCGCGCCCGCGCCAGCGCCCGTACCCATCGATGGACGTCTGGTGGTCGCGCTCGTCCGCGGCTTCCGCGGCCTCCATGGGCAGATCCGCGTCGAACTGCTGACGGATCGTCCCGAGGAGCGTTTTGCTCCCGGGACCGTCTTGTTCCCAGAGGGCACGACGGAGCGTCTGATCATCGCCGAGTCCTCGGCCGTCGCTGACGGTCTCGGCTGGTGGCTCAGGTTTCGCGAGCTGTCGGATCGGAACGCCGCCGAGCGGCTGCGCGGTGTCTACCTCGAGATCAAGCCTCCGCCGGAACCCCGCGAGCCTGGGCGCTGGATGTGGCACGAGATTGAGGGTTTGGCCGTGCGCTCGTCCTCGGGTGAGGAACTGGGCACGGTGGTTGAGATCTACCGGGCCGGCGGCGCCGAGGTCTTTGTCGTGCGCGGGCCAAAGGGCGAACTGGACGTGCCCGCAGTGAACGGGATCGTTCTTGATCTCGCCCCGGACCGGGGAGAGATCATCGTGGACCTTGAGTCCCTGGCGCTTGAGGCGCGACCGGTTGAAGACGAGGACTACGTCCGCCCGCGCGACCGTCGTCCCAAGAAGCAGCCAAAGCCGCCCAAGCCGCCGCGTGAGCCGCGAGCCGAAGCCGCGCCCAAGAAGCCCGCCGCGCCAAACCGCAATTCGGTGCCCAAGGCAACCGCACGTCTGGGCGGCCGATCTGGCTCGACGCCCGCGCCAGGGCCAGGCCCCGACACCGCTGCGCCCGAGACGCCTGCAACACCTGAGGCGCCCGAGACGCCTGTCGGCTGATGCCGCTGGAGATTGACGTCCTCACGCTCTTTCCGCCGATGGTGGAGGGGCCACTGCGCGAGAGCATCCCTGCCCGGATCCAGGAGCAGGGGCTGGCCACCATCCGCGTCCACGACCTGCGGACGTGGGGTCTTGGCAGACACCGCACCGTGGACGACTACACCTACGGCGGCGGCGCCGGCATGGTCATGCGTCCCGAGCCGGTTGCGGCCGCCCTGGCCCAGTTGCGCCGTCCCGACTCAATCGTCATCCTGCTTGATCCGGCCGGCCGCGTCTTTGCACAGGCTGTGGCGCATGAACTGGCGACGGCGACACACCTGGTCTTCCTGTGCCCTCGGTATGAGGGCGTGGACGAGCGGATCCGGTCGATGGCCGACATGGAGCTTTCCATCGGCGACTACGTGCTCACGGGTGGGGAGCTGGGGGCGCTCGTCATCATCGACGCCGTGCTCCGTCTGCTCCCGGGCGCCATCGACGCGGCGTCCACGCAGGAGGAGTCGTTTGCCACCGGGCTCCTCGAGTACCCGCAGTACACGCGGCCAGCCACCTTCGAGGGCGTCACGGTGCCCCCGGTCCTGGTCTCGGGGCATCACGAGCAGGTCCGCAAATGGCGGCTGCGCGAGTCGCTTCGGCGGACGCTGCAGCGACGGCCGGACCTTCTTGAGGGCCGCGCGATGACCAAGGAGGAGGCCAAGCTGTTGGCCGACGTCCGCATGCAGGCCCGCACCGAGGCCGCGGAAACGCAGGCCTCGGCAGACGACACGCCGCAGCCGGGCTGACACCCGCGGCGGCGCGTGCTATTCTCCGCCGTCGGCCGCGCCCAATCTGTGGCTCGACGCCTCATTACCTGAGCCACCCGCAACCGCAGGCTCCCGCCGCGGCTGCCGACGCACCGACAAGGATCGCTCACCGTGAACGTGCTCAACGAGATCGTCGCAGACCAGCTCCGCACCGACCTGCCGGTGATCACCCCCGGCGACACCGTCAAGGTGAGCGCCAAGGTCATCGAGGGTACGCGAGAGCGCATCCAGGTCTTTGAGGGCCTAGTGATGAAGATGCGCAGCGCCGGGGTGGCATCGTCCATCACGGTCCGCCGCATCGCGTCGGGCGTTGGCGTCGAGCGAACATTCAAGGTGAACAGCCCGCGCATTGAGAAGATCGAGGTCGTTCGCCACGGCCAGGTCCGCCGCGCCAAGCTGTACTTCCTGCGCAACCGCGTTGGCAAGGCCGCCACGACGCTCCGCGAGCGCCGCTAGCCGCTAGCCGCGCCGCCGGGGTACAGCCCCGGCACCCGCCGCTCCTGACGACCCCCGGCCTCCGGGGGTCTCGTCATGTCTGGCGCCGGCTCCCTTGTCGCTCGCGCCACCTCGGTGAGTGGTGTCCGGATGAAGACTCCATCGGCTCGCCACTGTGTTGCCTCGTTTCGTCATATACGCCACGAATCTCCATGATCTGCGCACCTTGCTGCCCCGGATCAGGAGATCCCCATCGGGAGGCGCGTCACAGAGGCGGACGGGCCGGGTGCGGCGGCCCGGCGAGGCGCCACACTCGCCGGGCGGGCGCTACGCTTCGCCGATGGCCCTGATCGTCCCCACCCTGCGCTTCGAGCGCCCGCTGTGGCGTGAAGGTGCGCTGCGGGTTGCCGGGGTGGACGAGGTGGGCGTTGCCCCCACCTGCGGCGCCGTGGTTGCGGCAGCCGTCATCATGCCGCCCAACTGCAAGCGCATTCCGGGCGTCCGCGACTCCAAGACGATGTCAGCCCTCCAGCGCGAGCGCCTGGCGCCCGTCATCCGCCGCCGAGCCGTGGCCGTCGGGATTGGCGCGGCGTCCGTTGCCGATATCGATCGGCTCAACATCTACCACGCCACGCATCTGGCGATGCGCCGGGCGATCGCCCGTCTTGGCGGCCACGACCATGTGCTTGTGGACGGTCTGAAGATCGCCGGGTTTGAGGCTGAAGTTGGCGCCTACACGGCCATCGTGGACGGCGACGCGCTGGTGTACTCCATCTCGTGCGCGTCCGTCGTGGCGAAGACCGTCCGCGACCGCATGATGGCCAAGCTTGCCATCCGCTACCCGCAGTACGGCTGGGAGCGCAACGCGGGCTATGCCACGCTGGAACACCGGACGGCGATCCGGCAGTTTGGCCTGACGCCGCACCATCGCAGCAGCTGGCAGGCGCTCCAGATTCTGATGGCGGGCGACCAGTTGGCTATGTTTGGCGATGGGGCAGGGGAGCCCGCTGCCGATGACGACCTCGAACTCCTTGCTGAGGGAGCGCTGGCGAGCCTGGGATAAGCCCGCGATAAGCGGCCGATGAGCCGGCGATAAGCGGACACCGCCATGCTGGGGCCGATGGACAGCCGCAGCCCCACAACGACGCAGCAGGCAATCGGCGCTGCCGCAGAGGAACGTGTCGCGTCAGTGCTGCGTGCGGCGGGCTGGGCCGTCCTGGCGCGCAATGTGCGCGTTGGCCGCTCGGAACTTGACATCGTGGCGCTGGACCCGGGTCCGCCCGCGTCGATCGTGGTGGTGGAGGTGCGCGCCCGCGGTCGGCGTGACTACGGGCTGGCCGAGGAGACGCTGGATTACCGCAAGCGCGCAGCGCTCCGCCGGGGGATCGGGGAGCTGCTGGCGTCGGGCGTGCTGCCGGACGGTTCGCCCCTGCCTCGGCTGCCGCTGCGGTTTGACCTCGTGGCAGTGGATCGCGGACCCGATGGCGGCGAGGCGGTTCGCCACCACCGTGGGGCGCCGCTGTAGGGGGCTGGCGCCCGGCGCCACGGGACCCCCGTGCTACACTCCGGCCCGGTCGCGGCGTGTCTGCGGCCCATCAATCACGCCCGGACCGGCACCAGCCGGCCGGAGCACACACGCGGTGCTGCCACCGATCGGGGTGGTGCCGGGTCAGACTGAACGTCTGGACCGGTCCCCGTCGGCGCATCGCGGAGGCAAGAACCGCAGGAGGCCACACAGTGCCCACTACCTCAATGCGCCAGCTGCTTGAGGCCGGCGTCCACTTTGGACACCAGACCCGCCGCTGGAACCCGAAGATGAAGCCGTTCATCTTCGCGGAGCGCAACGGCATCCACATCATCGACCTGGCCCAGACGGTCAAGCGTCTGGACGCAGCGCTCGCGTTCGTCACCGAGACGGTTGCCCGCGGCGACTCCGTCCTCTTCGTCGGAACGAAGAAGCAGGCGCAGGAGCCGGTGATGCAGGAGGCCATCCGCGCCGGGATGCCCTTCGTCACCAAGCGCTGGCTGGGCGGCATGCTCACCAACTTTGTCACCATCAAGAAGCGCATCGGCCTCATGGATCAGCTTGAAGCCCGGCAGCAGGCCGGTGACTTCGAGCGGATGACCAAGAAGGAAGCCGCCAAGCTCACCGAAGAGCTTGAGGGGCTCCAGGCCACCCTCGGCGGCATCCGCAAGATGAAGCGCCTCCCGGGCGCCATCTTCATCGTGGACCCGCACCGCGAGCGGATTGGCGTCACCGAGGCCAACAAGCTTGAGATCCCCGTGGTTGGCACGGGTGACACCAACGTCGATCCGGACGAGCTTGACTACATCATCCCGGCCAACGACGACGCCATCCGCGCCATCCGGCTGCTCTGCCAGCTGGTGGCAGACGCGTGCATCGAGGGCGCCCGTGAGCGCGCCGCGCGCACCAACACCGAGCCTGAGATTGCCGGGCCCTCCCCGGCGGCCCAGGCAGGGCTTGACGAGACCGCAGCCGCAGACCTGATGGCCCAGCTGGCCGCAGGCGCAACGCTGTCGTTTGACCCCGATCTTGACGACGACCTGCTCCCCGGCGCCCCGGCAGCCGTGGCCGTCCCGAGCGCACCGGCCGCAGCCGAGTAGTCCCTGCCCGGGGCTGTAACGCAGTTACAGTTCCGGGTGCCACCCGACCCCAGAGGCGGGCCGGCGGCAGGGTCGCGCGCTCAACGCAGCGCGCCCAGGCAGTTGGCCCGGTAGCACAAACAGGAGCACCACCGAGATGGCGATCACGGCTGAGGCCGTCAAGGACCTTCGCGAGCGCACCGGCGCAGGCATGATGGACTGCAAGCGCGCGCTCGAAGAGGCCAACGGCGACATTGACAAGGCCGTCGCGCAGCTGCGCGAGAAGGGCCTTGCGGCCGCGGCGAAGAAGGCCGGGCGCGATGCCCGCGAGGGCCTCATTTCCAGCTACATCCACACCGGCGGCCGCGTTGGCGTGCTGATGGAAGTCAACTGCGAGACGGACTTCGTGGCCCGGACGGACGACTTCCAGAAGCTCGTCCGAGATCTGTCCATGCAGGTGGCTGGCCTCGCGGCAACCTATGTGGACATCGACCGCATCCCGGCTGAGGTTCTTGAGGCCAAGAAGGCCGCACTGCTTGCGGACGAGGCCATGCTCAGCAAGCCAGAGGCCGTCCGCGCAAAGATCGTCGAGGGCCAGCTCAACAAGTGGTACAAGGAGGTCTGCCTGCTTGAGCAGCCCTTCCGCGATGAGGACCGTACGGTCCGCGCGCTTGTCACCGAGAAGATCGCGACGATCGGCGAGAATATCCGCGTCCGCCGTTTTGTCCGCTTCGCCCTCGGCGAGGAGATCTAGCTTGTCCGGTCACCCGGCCGCCAGTGACGATGCGGGGGCCATCCTGCCCCCGCGCCGAGATGGCGTGCGCTACGGCCGGATCCTCCTCAAGCTCTCCGGTGAGGCCCTGCTGGGCGAGCGCCAGTACGGCGTTGACCCCGCGTTCTGCACGTTCATCGCAAAGCAGGTCAAAGACGTCCAGGATCTGGGTGTCGAGATCGGGATCGTGGTGGGCGGCGGGAACATCTTCCGGGGTCTCGCGGCCGCGGCCCGCGGCATGGACCGGGCCACCGGTGACTACATCGGCATGCTTGCCACGGTGATGAACGGGCTTGCGCTGCAGGACGCAATCGAGCGCGAGGGCATCGCGGTCCGCGTGATGAGCGCCATCACGATGAACGAGATTGCCGAGCCGTACATTCGGCGTCGTGCTGTTCGCCACCTCGAGAAGGGCCGCGTGCCCATCTTTGTGGCGGGCACCGGCAACCCGTACTTCACCACCGACACCGCGGCCGCCCTGCGCGCCGTTGAGATTGGTGCAGAAGTGCTCCTCAAGGCCACCAAGGTGGACGGCGTCTACGATGCCGACCCCATGAAGTTCCCCAACGCCAAGCGCTATGACCACCTGACCTACCAGGATGTCCTGCGCGACCAACTCAAGGTCCTTGACGCGGCGGCCGTTTCCCTGTGTCAGGAGAACGAACTCCCAATCGTCGTGTTTGACCTGCACGCACCTGAGAACATCACGAGGGTTGCCCGCGGCGAGGCCGTGGGGACGCTCATCTCAGCCGCCACCGGAGGAGTCACGGGATGACCAGTGAGATCCTTGCCTCTGCCGAACGCAAGATGGCCCGCGCTGTCGAGGCTATGGAGCGAGACTTTCAGGGGCTCCGCACTGGACGCGCCTCCACGGCGCTCGTGGAGCGGCTCCACGTGGACTACTACGGGGTGTCCACGCCAATCAACCAGGTGGCCTCGATCAGCGTGCCCGAAGCGCACCAGATCGTGATCCAGCCCTGGGACCGGAGCGTGCTTGGCGCCATCGAGAAGGCCATCCTGAAGTCCGACATCGGCCTCATGCCGAACGTGGACGGCACGGTTGTCCGCCTGAATATCCCGGCGCTCACCGAAGAGCGTCGCAAGGACATCGTCAAGACCGTCCACAAGCGGATGGAGGAGGCCCGGGTGGAGATCCGAAACCTCCGCCGCGAGGCCGCCGATGCGCTGAAGAAGGAAGAGAAGGACGGTACGGTGGGCGCCGATGAGGTGCGCCGCTTGGCCGATCAGCTCGAGAAGATCACGCACCGGATCGTTGCCGACGTGGATCGCGTCGGTGCGGCCAAGGAGCAGGAGGTCATGGAGGTCTAGTGGACGAGGCGCCGCCCGATCGATCGCTTGCGCGGCCGACCGACGCCCCGCCCCTCGCCCACACGCCGGCGGGTGGGCTGGACGCCCAGAGCGCCAACGCGCCCGCGGCTGAGGCCCCGCTCCTGCCACCAGAGGATCTGCCCCGGCACGTCGCCATCATCATGGACGGCAACCGCCGCTGGGCAAGGGCCCATGGCGTGTCCGAGTTTGAGGGCCACGCCGCAGGCGTTGAGGCCATCCGCGGGCTCCTGACCCATGCGGTCAGGCGCGGCATCCCCATGCTGACCCTCTACGCGTTCAGCCGAGAGAACTGGGCCCGCTCGGACGAGGAGGTCTCAGGACTCTTCGACCTGCTTGGCCGCGCCATCGCCAACGAGACCGACGAGCTGCGCAAGCAGGGCGTCCGCGTCCGAATGCTGGGACGCCTTGACGAGCTCCCCGACGACACCCGCGCGTCCATCGGCGGCGCGCTTGAGCGCACCGCTGACGGCACGCGTCTGCAGCTCAACATCGCCTGGAACTACGCCGGCCGAACGGAGCTTGTGGACGCGTTCCGGCGGATCGCGGCGACGGGCGTGGCGCCCGAGACCGTGGACGAGCGCACCATCAGCGACAACCTCTATACGGCCGGCCTCCCGGACCCGGACCTCCTGGTCCGCACCGGCGGCGAGCAGCGGATCAGCAACTTCCTCATCTGGCAGTCCGCCTATGCGGAGCTGGTCTTCGCCGACACGCTCTGGCCGGACTTTGGCGGCGACGCCTTTGACGCAGCCCTGCTGGAGTTTGCCCGCCGCACCCGGCGCTTCGGCCGCTGACCCCCAGGGAGAACCATGCGGACCCGCGCGATCTCAGCCCTGTTTCTCGTGCCTCCCGTGCTGCTTGCGCTGGCCGCAGGCCCCGGCGGCGTTGCGGTGCTGCTGGTTATCCTCGCCGTCATCGGCTCCACGGAGGCGTTCCGCCTGCTCGAGGGTGCCGGCTGGGCGGGCTTTCCCATCGTTGGCAGCGTTGTGGCGGCGGCGTTGGTCGTCACCGCGTATGTCGCCCCGTCGTCGGGTGTGGCGCTGCTGGTGCTGGGCGTTGGCGCGGTTGCCGCCGGCGTCGCGGCGTTTACCCGCCAGGACCCGCGTGACGGCGCCGTTGCGTGGGTGGCCACCGTGTTTGGCGCCGGGTATGTCGGTCTGATGGGCTTCGTTGTTGCGGTGGGCGCCATTGCGCCAGCGCTTCCCGCGGGGGCGGTGCTTGCGCCGCTGGGTGCCGGCCGCGGTTGGATTGGCCTGCTGCTGCTTGGCGTCTGGGCGTTTGACACCGGTGCCTACATGGTTGGCCGCGCCATCGGCAAGCACCGCTTCATGGCCCACATCTCGCCTGCCAAGACGCTTGAGGGCGTGATCGGCGGGCTTGTCGCCTGCACGCTTGCCACGGCGCTCCTGCTTGGGGGTCTTGGCCAGCCGGTGATCGGTGCGCTGGTGCTTGGCCCGCTGATGGGCGCGGCCGCACAGGCAGGGGACCTTGCAGAAAGCATGCTCAAGCGCGCGGCGGGTGCCAAGGACTCCGGCACGCTGATCCCGGGCCACGGCGGCATCCTGGACCGCCTTGACTCGTTCCTCTTCGCCGCCCCCGTGGCGGTCCTCTATGTGGTCCTCCTTGTCCGCTGAGGCGGCGTCTGCCTACGCGGCGCCGGCCCACGCGGCGCCGGCCGGCGACCGTCGCCTTGGCGTGGCGCTGCTGGGCTCGACGGGGAGCATCGGCCGCCAGACCGTGGACGTGCTGGAGCAGCACGCAGACGTCTTCCGTGTTGCGGCCATTGCCACGGGACGCAATGCCGCAGAACTTGAAGCGCAGACGCGGCGGCTCCGCCCAAAGGCCGTGGCGCTGGCCGATGAGGCCACCGCGCTGGACCTGCCCACAGGCGTCACGCGCGAACGGGGCGATGACGCCCTGACCCGCCTGGCCACGCGGGACGACGTGGATCTCGTGATCGTGGGCACGGGCGGCGTGGTCTCGCTGCGGCCCACGCTTGCGGCCCTGCGCGCGGGCAAGATCGTCGCCACGGCAAACAAGGAGACCCTGGTTGCCGGCGGCCACCTCGTGATGGCCGAGGCGCATCGCCAGGCGGCCGCACGTCGCGCCGCCGATCCACGCGACCCGCTTGCCGAGGCGCTGGCCTGGCTGCGCCCCATTGACTCTGAGCACAGCGCCATCTGGCAGTGCCTCGCGGGTGAGCGCATGGACAGCGTGGCGCGTCTAGTCCTCACCGCGTCCGGTGGCCCGTTTCTGGACGCGGGCGCCGAGACCATCGCCGCGGTGACGCCGGAGCAGGCGCTCAAGCACCCCACCTGGACGATGGGCGCCAAGATCACCATTGACTCGGCGACGCTCGCAAACAAGGGTCTGGAGGTCATTGAGGCCCACTGGCTCTACGATGTGGGCTACGACGCCATCGACGTCGTCATCCACCCGCAGAGCGTGGTGCACTCAGCCGTCCTGTTTGTCGACGGCTCGCTCAAGGCCCAACTGGGTACCCCCGACATGCGACTCCCCATCCAGTACGCGCTGACGTATCCGGCGCGGCTGCCCTCCAACACCGCGGCGCCGGATTTCATTGCGGCTGGCCGTCTTGATTTCCGCGCACCGGACGAGGACCGCTTCCCGGCCCTCCGCATCGCCCGAGCCGCCGGCCGAACCGGCAGCCGCGCATCGGCGGCGCTCATTGCGGCCGACGAAGTGGCTGTTGCCCGCTTCCTCGACGGCACCCTTGACTTCCCCGGCATCCCGCGCCTCCTGGAGGCAGCGGTCAAGCGCTTTGGCGAGGGCCCTGACCAGGCGCCCGATGTTGAAGCGCTCGTGGCGCTGGACCGCGAGGTCCGCGCCGCCTTCGCGACTGGAGCTGTCGTCTGATGACAACGATCATCGACTCGATTGAGGCCATCGTCCTCTTCGTGGTTGTGCTGGGCGGGCTGGTCCTGCTCCACGAGTTTGGCCACTTCGTGGTTGCGAGGATCGCGCGCGTCCGGGTGCTGGAGTTTGGGGTTGGCTTCCCGCCGCGCGCCAAGGTGCTGCGCAACAAGGGCGAGACCATGTACACGCTCAACTGGCTGCCCATCGGCGGCTTCGTCCGTCTTGAAGGCGAGGACGGCGACGAGGAGGAGAGCGACCCGCGCTCATTCGTGCTGGCCAAGCTCCCCGTCAAGCTGCTGATCCTGATCGCAGGCGTCCTGATGAACCTGTTGCTTGCGCTTGCGATCTTCACGTCCATTGCCTGGTTTGCAACGCCATACGTCGGGGTGCGGATTGGCACAGTGGGGGCAGACTCGCCCGCATCGGCCGCGGGCCTGGTGGGCGGCGACGTGCTGACCAGCGTGAACGGCTCGCGCTACGACTTCTTCGGGTCCTACGAGAACGGCACCATCCTTGATGCGCTCTACGCAAACCAGGGCCAGCGAGTCACGCTTGGCGTGCAGCGCGCGAACGGGCAGCTGTCCGACATTGCGGTGATCCTGCGAAGCAAGGCGGAGGTGGCCACGGGAAAGGGCCCGCTGGGCATCACCGGCGCCAAGGACGGCTTTGAATCCGTCTTCCTCAACGGCCTGAGCGGCCGGCCGCTGCCCACCGCAGTCTCCATTGGCGTCCAGGAGACCGGACGCTGGTTTGGGCTGATCCTGGGCGGCCTCGGGGACCTTGTGGGCTCCGTCGCCAAGAACCCCACCCAGGCGCCTCCCGTCTCGGGGCCAGTGGGCATCGCCACGTCGCTGGGTGATGTGTTCCGCAACAGCGGCATCGTGATGACCATCTACGTTGCGGGCATCCTGTCGGCCAACCTGGCGCTGGTCAACGTCCTCCCGTTCCCGCCGCTTGACGGCGGCCGCGTCTTCGTCCTGCTGCTCAAGGCGATCCCGCGCTACGGCACAAAGATCTCCCTGCGGGCGGAGCGGCTGACGTACGCCATCGGCTTTGTCGCGCTGTTTGGCTTCCTGATCTGGATCACCGTCTTTGACGTCATCCGGGGTCTTGGCGGAGGGCCGAAGTGAGCGCGTCTGAACACCTCCGGCCGGTGCGTCGGCCAACCGTCTCGGTTGACATCGGCGGCGTGATCGTCGGCTCGGCCCACCCGGTGGTGGTCCAGTCCATGACGAACACGGACACGGCTGACGCTGACGCAACCGCCATCCAGGTTGCCCAGCTGGCCCACGCGGGCTCGCAGCTGGTGCGCGTCACCGTGAACACGGAAGCCGCGGCCGGCGCGGTCCCTGAGATGATCCGCAAGCTGCGGGACAACCTGGGCGTGGACGTCCCCGTGATCGGCGATTTCCACTACAACGGGCACAAGCTGCTGGTGGCGCACCCCGAGACCGCGCGGCTGCTGGCGAAGTACCGCATCAATCCCGGCAACGTGGGCGGCAAGTACCACGACGAGAACTTCACCACGATCGTCCGGGTGGCCATCGACAACGACAAGCCGGTCCGCATCGGCGTGAACTGGGGGTCGCTGGACCAGGATCTGCTCACGTCGCTGATGGAGGCCAACTCTCGCGCCGCGGAACCGCGTGACGCCCGCGACGTGATGATCGACGCGATGATCGAGTCGGCCATGCGCTCGGCGGAGCTTGCGGAGCAGGTGGGTCTCCGCCACGACCGGATCATCATCTCGGCCAAGGTGTCGGGCGTCCGGGACCTGGTGGACACGTACCGCCGTCTGGCCCCGCGCTCCGACTACCCGCTGCACCTGGGCCTCACCGAGGCCGGCATGGGCATGAAGGGCATCGTCACCTCTACGGCGGGTCTGGCGATCCTGCTCAACGAGGGGATTGGCGACACTATCCGCGTCTCCCTGACACCGGAGCCCGGCGCCGGCCGCGAACTCGAGGTGGAGGTTGCGCAGCAGGTGCTCCAGTCCATGGGGCTTCGCTCGTTCCTGCCCCAGGTCTCGGCCTGCCCCGGCTGCGGCCGCACCACGTCGCAGTTCTTCCAGGTGATGGCCCGCGACATCACGGAGCACCTCAAAGCGCGCATGCCCGAGTGGAAGGCCACGCACCCCGGCGTTGAGGACATGAAGGTGGCCGTCATGGGGTGCGTCGTGAACGGGCCGGGCGAATCGAAGCACGCCGACATCGGCATCTCGCTGCCGGGCACGTTTGAGGCGCCCGTGGCGCCGGTGTTTGTGGACGGGAAGCTTGACCGGACGCTGCGGGGCGACCACATCGTGGCCGAGTTCATCAACCTGCTGGAGTCCTACGTGGACCGGCGGTACGGCGTGAACGCCTAGACTGGCTTCACACGGAGGTCCCCATCCATGCAGATCCAGTTCCGCAAGCCGTCCATGCCGCGTCCCGCCGACACCCTGCCGGGCCGCGCCGAGCCTATCTATGAGCCTGGCTCGCATTCCGTGAATGGTCGCTCGATGGCCGCGCCGTATCCGGCCGGCTTCGTTATCGCCGATATCGCGATGGGCTGCTACTGGGGCGCCGAGAAGAAGTTCTGGTCCATCCCGGGCGTCTGGGTGACGGCCGTTGGCTTCCAGGGCGGCACCACGCCCAACCCCACGTACCGCGAGGCGTGCACCGGGCAGACCGGCCACGCCGAGGTGGTGCGGATCGTGTTCGACCCCGCGGTTGTCTCGTACGAGCAGCTGCTGCACGTGTTCTGGGAGTCGCACAACCCCACGCAGGGCTACCGCCAGGGCAACGACATCGGCACGCAGTACCGCTCGGCCGTGTTCGCGCACGGCCCGGCGCAGCTGGCGGCGGCCCTCGCGTCGCGCGACCTGTACGCGGGTGAGCTGTCGAAGGCCGGCTACGGCGCCATCACCACGGAGATCCTCCCGGCGCCCGAGTTCTACTTCGCCGAGGAGTACCACCAGCAGTATCTCGCCAAGAACCCGGACGGGTACGACTGCCACACGGCGACCGGCGTGGCGTGCCCCGTCGGACTCGGGGTCTCTACGCCGGCTGGCTGATCGCCGGCTCCGCGTGATCGGTGGCACCGATCGATTTCGCGCGCGGCGGGTCC
>CAIXZV010000172.1 GCA_903924005.1 uncultured Chloroflexota bacterium
CAGGACCATGTTGGACGGGAGGTCAACGATGGACGATCGCGAGTCACCGCGGAAGTCCGTTGAGACAAGCGGCTCGTCGCTGGCGCCGAGGATGCCCTTGAGGGCGCCTCAGCTTCGTCACGGAACGCCTGGTTGAGCTCCTCAAGCGTGACGTTCTTCTCCAGTTCCGCCGTGAAGTCCACCACCGACACGGTGGGGGTGGGGACGCGGAGGCTGAAGCCGTCAAACTTGCCCTTGAGGTCCGGGATCACCAGGGCGATGGCCTTGGCGGCGCCCGTGGTGGTTGGGATGATGTTCAGGGCTGCGGCGCGGGCGCGGCGCGGGTCCTTGTGGGCGACGTCCAGAACCTTCTGGTCGTTGGTGTAGCTGTGGATGGTGTTCATCAGGCCGCGCTTGATGATCCAGCGGTCATGGACCACCTTGGCGGCGGGCGCCAGGCAGTTCGTGGTGCAGGAGGCGTTGCTGATGATGTGGTGCTTGGCCGGATCGTACGCGCCCTCGTTCACGCCAAGGACGATCGTGATGTCCTCGTGCTTGGCGGGTGCGCTGATGATGACCTTCTTGGCGCCGGCGGTGATGTGGGTGCCCGCCTTCTCGGCGTCGGTGAAGAGGCCGGTGGACTCGATGACGATGTCCACGCCCAGGTCGCCCCACGGCAGCTGCGCCGGGTCCCTGAACTGGAGGACCTTGATGATCTTGCCGTCAATGATGATGGCGTCGTCTGTGTGCGAGACCTCGCCCGCGTAGGCGCCGTACGTTGAGTCGTGCTTGAACAGCAGGGCGTTGGTGGGGACGTCAACGAGGTCGTTGACGGCGACAACCTCAACCTCGGGGGTGCGCTCGATAAGCGCCTTGAGCGACTGGCGGCCGATGCGGCCAAAGCCATTAATACCGACGCGAACGGTCACGGGTGAGCCTCCTGAGCGTTGGGACGCTGCTCGGCGGACGGTCATGATGACCCCCGACGGCCTGTGATGACGTGAAACGAAACGATCCCGGCGACTGCGCGACGACCGTGACAACACGGTGTCGGGAGCGCGGCGGCGGTCGCCGGACAACCGGCGGCGGCTGCTGCGGCCCCGAGCGCGAAGGCCAACCGGAAGGATTGGCTGAAGGCTTCCTCGGGCTGCGGTACTGGTACAGGGGAAATCTTACCAAAGGCCTCTGCAGGCACCCTAGATACACGGCCCCAACGAGAGGGCCGGTCGCACCGGTCCCGGGCACCAATGAGCCCCCGCCGGACCTGCCGGTGGGGGCTCAACGAAGCTGTTGGCTTCGGGTTGCGGGTCAGCCGCCGATCTTGAAGACCTTGCCGCCGCAGTCCGGGCAGGTGCCCTGGAGGGCCGGCTTGCCGTTCTTCATGATGATCTGCTGGGCGTCCTGGACCTCGACCTTTTTCTTGTCCTTGACGCAGTAGGCCTGAGCCATGAGAAGTCCTCCTCGCGCGGGCGCGTCTCGAGGGTCCACCCCCCGGGTCCGCGAGTTACGCCTGTCTGGCGCTCATGCTTGGGCCCAGAGCGACGGGCGCCAGCGCGTCGTTCCGGCCTTGGCCTTCTGGCGGTCCATCTCGGCAAGAACGAGCAG
Organism: uncultured Chloroflexota bacterium; assembly: GCA_903924005.1. Taxonomy (GTDB): domain Bacteria; phylum Chloroflexota; class Limnocylindria; order Limnocylindrales; family CSP1-4; genus CAIXZV01. The sequence continues at coordinate 1,585 of CAIXZV010000172.1, forward strand.
GCTTTCCAGCCCGGTCTCGACGACGGCCGCCTCGGCCTTGGTTCTGACATCACCGTCCGCAAACTCGCCGGTCCTGCGGTTGGCGTACACGGCGCACACGACGCCGGCACGACTTCCGCCCAGTCCAGCAAGGACGAGGAGCGCTGATGCCTCCATCTCGAAGTTGAGGATGCCCTGTCGGGCGATCTCATCTGCGAGGTCAGGGTAGCGGATGGGCAAATGCGGGATCGGCCTGCCCTGCGCCCCGTAGAACCCGGGTGCAGTGGCGGTGAGCCCCACGTGGTGTCGGTGCCCCAACTTGACCGCCGCCTCTTCGAGGGCCAGCACGGCCTCGTAGTGGGCGACGGCCGGGTAGCCCTCATGGACAAACCAGTTGGTGGTGGTCTCGAGGCGCAGGGACCCCGTGGAGATCACGAGGTCGCCAACGCGCATCCCGGGCTGCAGCGCCCCGCAGGAGCCGATGCGGATGAACGTGGGCTTGTCCGTGATCTGGAGGATCTCGGAGAGCACGATCTCCACGTTGTCTGTGCCGATGCCTGTTGAGACGCACGACACACGGAGGCCCTTGTAGGTGCCTGTGGCGGTAGCGAACTCGCGGTGCCGGTGACGGAAGTCCACGCTGTCGAAATGCGACGCGACGATGTCCACGCGGTCCTGATCGCCGGGCAGCAGGATGTAGTCCGCAAGATCACCAGGGCCAACGCCGATGTGGTACTGGCGCTCACCAGCAGGGACTGCGACGCGGGCGTCGGCGTTGGACAAGACGTGCTCCTTGACACCGGCGGGCCACGGGTGGCGCCGGGTTGCGGCCGAGAATAGGAGCCTGATCTCGCGAGCGTCAAGCACGGGGTTTTCTGCGACCGCACGCTCAGCGGCCTTTCGGGACCATGCCAACCGACGTTTCGGGCCCGCCGAGGGCTTCCAGCCGGCTCAGAATCCGGGCCCGAAGGCGCCGGCGCTCACGGCCGCGGTGGGCCAACGCGGCAACCAGACCGGCGAGTCCGGCCAACAACAGCGTCCCCGCAGCAAGCCATCCGGCACCAGGCCCGGCAGTGCCCAAGCCCAGCGTGCTGGCGTTTGCCGCCAGTGCAGCGGGTGTGTCTGTGCCAGGTGTCGCGTTCCATGCAGATGGCGCCGGGCTTGTGTCGGCGGGGTCTTGCGCATCGGTCCCGGCCGTTGGGTCGCCCGCCACCACGAGTTCCGCCGCGTTCTTCACCACCACAACAAGCTCGTCACGCTGCTCAACGGTGCCGGTGGCGCTGATCGCATCGCCTAGGTTCAGCAGTGCCACAAGCCCACCCGCATCGCCGTCAAGGACGATGCGCGCGGTTGCGGTGCCGTCGTCGAGGCGCACGCCGCCCGTCTCAAGGTCCGTCACCAGCCCGCCCACCGCAACGGTGTCACCGAGGTGGGCCGCGAGGTTGCTCAGGTCCGTGGTGGGCGCAGCCGGGGCGGGCGCGGCCGTACTTGATGCCGATGGGCTGCCGCCCGGGGTGCCGCCCGGGCCGGCGCCCGCGCTGCCGCCACTCCCGGCACCCGCTCCTGACACCGGTGCCGGACCGAGGACCAGGTCCGACGGACCGCGCGGGATCAGCGCGAACCGCCGGTCCGTGGCCGAGGGATACGGCCGCCGCACAATGCCTGTGACCGTGATGCGGCGTCCCTCGGAGAGCGATGCCGCGGGGATCCCCGCGCCTGCAACACCGGCAACCGGGGTGGTCCCGGCGCTTGTTGCCACTTCGGCAAGCCAGCGATCACCGATCCGGTGCAGGGCGGTGATGGTGCCGGTGACCCGAACCAGCCGCCACTCGGTTGCGGGCCCGGGAGCCACCCGCAGGTCGTGCACCACCGGCGGCTGCCAGCCCAGCACGGAAATGTCGCGAACACGCAGCCGGGGCGCGCCATAGGCCTTGCCCATCGTGCCGGTGACGCGGAGCCGCGCGCCTGTCCGCACCGTCTCGTCAGGCCGGACCAGATAGAGCTCGATTGCGCCTGTGGCGTCCTCAAGTAGCGCTCGCCGTCCGGAGGCATCAAGCAGCGTCCGGCTGATGGTGACCGTGCCCTCCACGGTGACCAGCGCACCGTCGCGAACCTTGGCGAGGGCGATCGGTCCCGGGGCGGGCGCCGCGTTGGTGCCGGGATCCGCTGATGTGCCGGTGGCGGGCGTGGGACCCGCAGATGGGCTTGCGCCCGGGCTAACGGCCGCGGTTGGCGCCGGGCTTGGGCCGGGGCTTGTGGCGGTGCCGATGTCCGAGGCGTCACGCAGCCAGAGGCGATAGCCGTCAAGCGCGCCCTTGCGGCCGGCGTGCTGGCCCACGATGCCCGTGATCGCGCACGCCATTCCGCGACGGAGCTGCTGCGGCGTGACGCCCGACGACGCATCCGCGTAGATGCGCACCACGGCGCCATCGGTGCCACGGAGCGTGGCGACCAGATCCGAACCGGAGCGCGACGCACCAGCGGTCAGCGAGCCGCGGATAGTGACCAGGCTGCCCTCGATGGCCTCACCGATGGCGCCAGCGGTGACCGACGCCGGCGGCGGTAGGGTTCCTGCACCAATGACCGTGAGGCCGCCGCTCGCCAGACGCAGCTCAAGTTGGCCGTAGGGTGCAGCGAGTGTCCCGCGAACCTCGACAAGTCTGCCCCGGGCCGGGGCGGGCTGACCGGTTGTGAGACGGACGGGGAGGCCGCCGCTCGCGTCGCCGATGACGAAGACCGAGGGCAGGCCAATGCGGCGCGGCTCGGCGATCACGGTGCCGCGGACAAGCGCGGTCCCACCGATGGCCACCTGGCGGGCGGCGCCAACGGTGAGCGCGGTGGGGGCCGGGGTTGGCGTGGGAGCAGGTGTGGGTGACGGCGTTGGGGCAGGGGTTGGCACCGGCGTCGGCACGGGCGTGGGGCTGGGTGACGGCGTCACACTCGGCGTGCCGGTTGGTGTGGGGCTGGGCGTCTCAACGGGCGTTGGTGTGGGTCCAGCGTCTGGCGTGGCCGACGGCCATACGCTTGGCGCAGGCGACGGCGAGGGCTGCGGCGCCGGGACAACCGAGAAGTCGCCGGCCAGCGCCGCGTACAGGCGATACCCCGCAAGACCCGTCCCTGTGGAGTCTCGCTGGCCGAGGGGGCCAACTGCCGTCACCAGCAACCCGGTGCCCGGCGCCGTCCCGGCAAGTGCGTCAGGCGAGACGATCACCCGAAGCGGACCCGTTCCGTCGTCAACCATCAGCCCCAGGCCGTCCGCAAGCTGGGTTGGCGCCTCCGTCACGATGCCGGTGACCGCCAGACGGAAACCCTCGAGGGACTCCGTTGCGGCACCGCTGGCAACCTCGATGGGGGCTGGCAGTTGATCCCCAGCGATGGGCGCAATGCCTGCGCCTGCCACCCTCAGCGTGCGTTCCGCATAGCGCGAACCGATGGACCCGGTGACACGCAGCCGCGTTCCGGCGGCGTACGGCAGGTCGAGCGGCGCATCCAGATAGACCGCGACGCCGCCGCTTTCATCCTGGATGAACCCGGTGCGGAACGACTCAAGCGCACCAAGCCCAGTTGTCAGCACGCCCTCCACCGTCACGACGGAGCCGTCGGCAAGCAGGCGTGCAACGGCGATTGGTGTGATCGGAACGGGCGAAGGTGTCGGGGCGGGTGTTGGCGCCGGCGTCGCGGCCGGCGTCGCCGTGGGGTCCGGCGTGGGCGTGTCTGTCGGCAATGGCGCCGGTGTCGCAGTTGGATCCGGCGTGGGGCTCAGGCTTGGTGTTGGTGCAGGCGTGATCTCGGGCGTCGGGCTCGGCGAAGCGGTGGGTTCCGGGGTGGACACCGGCGTGGCGGTTGGAGCGGGCGTGGGGGGCTCGGTCAGCGCCACGGTGGGGTCTGGCGTCGCGGTCGGCGTCGCGGTTAGGTCTGGCGTCGCTGTCGGCACGGGCGTGGGCTCGGGTGTCGGGCTCGGCACAGCGGTCGGCGAGGGCGCCACAGTCGGCACGGGCGTGGGCTCGGGTGTCGGGCTCGGCACAGCGGTCGGCGAGGGCGCCACAGTCAGTGCTGGCGTGGCGGTTGGCGCCGGCACGGGGGCCGCCGCAAGGTTCTGGGCCACCGGAGCGGCATTGCCAACAAAGTCCGCAGCGTTGTTGTTGGTGTCCATCGTGTTGCCGCCCAAGCCGCCGGGGAGCCGCTCCACAGACTTGCCCGCCGCCGGGGCAGCAACCGCCGTCCCCTCGACAAAGGCGTTTGCCGCATCGCCCCAGCCCACCACATCCACCACCGCCCCGCCGGTGACGCGCAGCACGATGGCCCCGCCGGTGGCTGCAAGCCCGCCGGTGTAGGTGGCGTCCGCGGCAGACGCGTAGATCCCCGCAGCGTTGGCCACCAGCACATGGCGGCCGGGTGCCACCACAACAGAGACGGTCCAGGCCACCTTGCGGGTCACGGTGGTTCCGGTGCTTGTGGCGTACGCCACCTCAAGCGACGCCAGGTCCAGCGGGACGGTGCCCGCGTTAGCCAGCTCCACAAACTCGTCAGAGGCCGACGCACCGCCGGTCACAACCTCTGCGACAACAAGCCCGGAGGAGGGCAACCAGGACACGGCGGCCAGCGGTGCCGGACGCGGCAGGACGGATGCCGCGGCCGATGCGGCAAGCAGCAGGACGAGGATGAGGGCGGCATATGCTGCCGGCCGGACACGCGCCATTGAGGACCTCCCTGGCGGGGTTCGACGGCGGGCGACAACACGCTAGCCGAGACGACTTTACTGGCGCTTATCTGCGCGGCCGTCACCCGGTACGATGCGTGGCCACGCACGCACGCAGCAGCAGCCCCCAGGAGGACACCCTTTGGCACGCGCGAAGCGCACCGACCGCACGGAAGCCCGCCGCCGTTACCGCGCGGAGACGGCCGGCGCCGAACCGGTCGAGACCGAGATTCGACCGAACGTCCTCTCCGGTTCCGCGAAGAGCGGCGCCGCTACCCCTGCTGCCAACGCACCGCGTCCGTCGATCATGTCGGCCTTTCGCGGCGCCACTCGACCGCTGGACCTGCGGGGCGACTTGCGCTCGCTGCCATTCCTCATCCGCGAGCGCGGCTTCCTGATTTCGGCAGCAGCCGCCGTCGTGGCCACCGCCGTCTTTGTGGCCGCAACCAGCCAGCTTGGCGCATCGCTGGACTTCACCCTCTCCGACCCTCTGGCCGGCAAGGCGATGCCCACCGCGTCCAGCGTCTCGTACCTCGCGGTCAGCCTGTTTGTGGCGCCGCCGCCCGCGGCCGGCGGCTTCCTCATCGGCTTCTTCGCCAAGCGCGCCAGCTGGCTCACGGGTCTGATCTTCGGCATCATCGCGGCCGCCTGCTACACGTGGATCATCGCCTCGCCGGCAGGCCGTCTGCTGACGGGCCAGAACGCCACGGACCCGTTCATCCTGCAGGCGTGGGTGGCGGGGCCGGTTGGCGCCGCGCTCTTCGCCGCTGCGGCCGCGTGGTATCGCCGCTTCCTCGATCTTGCCAACCCCAATCGGGGCCAGCGACGGCCGTCGCGCCAGACGCAGGGCCGCGCCACGACGAAGCGCCGCTAGTTCACCTGAAATAGCAGCTGGCTTCGGGCAATCCGCCGCGGGGGCACCGCCGAACGGACAGGTGACACGATCGCCTCGACGCCGGTGGCCCCTGCGGAGCTCGGGCCATACGGGGCCGCCGACGGCGAGGTGATCGGCGTCCGCGGAGCCGGCTCTCCTCTCTCCTCGCCGGCTCCGTGTCCCTCTCTCCCTGCGGTGATCATCACTGTCACCGCACGCCCGCCTACGCGAGGCGCCGCCTACGCAAGGCGCCGCCTACGCAAGGCGCCGCCTACGCAAGGCGCCGCATCCCCGCGTGACCCAACTGCCGGACGCCCTGGGGCTGACCAGGCCCGCCGACACCTGACGCCGCCTCCACAAGCGGCTCCACGGAACGCGCGATCACGTTGACCACATCGCCGTCGCGCTGGAGATCGCCGCTGATCAGCAGCAGCGCATGGCGCCGCACGATGGAGCGCCAGCGTTGCCAGGCGTCCGGCCAGAGCGTGACGTTGACCATGCCGGTCTCGTCCTCAAGCGCGAGGAACACCGTCCCCTTGGCGGTCATCGGGTGCTGCCGCGTCACCACCAGCCCGCCAATCCGCACAGGGCCCGGCCGCCGTCCCGCCAGCTCCGCGTTGGTCACGGCGCCAAGGGCCACCAGCCCATCACGGAACAGCGCCACAGCCTGGCGCCGTGCATCAAGGCCAATCACGGCGTAGGCGTCGCCCAGGCGCTCGGGCTCGGTGATGGGCGGCAGGTCCGGCGCCTCGGTTGCCGGCAGCCGCAGGTCCATCGGCCGCCCCGCCGCTCGGCCAGCCCCCGCGGCCCCGCGCACGCGCCGTCCGTCCAGGCGCCCCTTTGAGGCTCCAGCCACCTCGCGCAGCTGCCAGAGCAGCTCCCGCCGCGGCCGGCCAAGCGAGTCCAGCGCCCCGGCGCGGATCAGCCGCTCCACGGTCTCCTCGCCCAGCCCCATCCGCTCCACGACATCGGCCAGACCGGTGTACGACCCGCGGGCGAGCTCCGCGTCAAGCCTTGGTTGGTGCTCCTTGCCGATCCCGTTGACCAGGTGCAGGCCAAGCCGGATGCCCCAGCCGGTCATGGACTCGGCCGCCCACTTGTCGCGCGAAGCCGCGCCCGGCACAACGCACGAGGCTGACCGAACCGGCGCAGGCCGCTGCTCAATCCCCAGCCCATCCGGCATGGGCTCGCCCGCGTCGCCATCGTGGCTCCCGTCATCGCCCGCCTCGCCCGCCAGCGCCCAGCCGGGTCTGCCCACCCATTCGGTGGTGGTCCGCCAGGCACTCGCGTTGACGTCCACGGGCAGCACCGCCACGCCGTGGCGCTTGGCGTCGTTGACCAGCACCTCCACCGGGTAGAAGCCCATGGGCTGGGCATTGATGAGCGCCGTGGTGAACTGGGCCGGGTAGAAGAGCTTGAGAAAGCTTGACTCGTACGCCGTCCGCGCAAAGGCGGCGGCGTGACTCTTGGCGAAGCCGAAGCTGGCGAAGGCGGCACAGCGGCGGAACAGCTCCTCGGCATCGTCAACGGGCATGCCCTGGACGCGCTGGCAGCCCTCCACAAACTCGGTGTGGAGCTTGTCCATCTCCTGCTTGCTGCGATACGTGCCCATGGCGCGCCGGAACGCGTCCGACCCGGCCGGCGTGAACCCCGCGACGCTGATCGCGATCTTCATCACCTGCTCCTGGTACAGGATCACGCCGAGGGTGTCGTGGAGGATGGGCGCAAGGCTCGGATGCAGGTACGTCACGGGCTCAAGACCCTGCTTGCGCCGCAGATACGGGTGCACGGCGTTGCCCTGGATGGGTCCCGGCCGGATGATCGCCACCTCAACCACCAGATCGTCGAGGCTCTTTGGCTTTGACTTGGGCAGCGTCTGCATCTGGGCCCGGCTCTCCACCTGGAAGACGCCCACCGTGTCGGCGGCCTGGAGCATGGCGAAGACCTCGGGGATCTCCTCGGGGAGGTAGTCCAGGGTCAGGCAGACGGCGCAGTCGTGCTCGACAAGCTGCACGGTCTCATCGATGGCGGCGAGCATCCCCAGACCCAGCAGGTCCAGCTTGATGAGCTTGAGCGTCTCCACGTCTCGCTTGTCAAACTGGACGACGACGCGGTCCGCCATGGTGGCGCGCTCCACGGGGGCGATGTCGATGAGCGGCGCGGCGGTGACGAGCATGCCGCCCGAGTGGATGCTCAGGTGGCGCGGGAAGCCGTCGAGCCGAGCGCAGAGCTCAAGCCAGCGCTCCCAGTCGGACAGGGCGGCCACGGAGCCGCGATGCGGGTTTGGCTCCTGCGCCTTCTCCCCGTCTGTCGTTCGCGGCTCCGGGGTGAGGACGCCGCTCTCGGGATCGAGCCGCCCGTCCGGCCCATACCCGGTGCCGCGGCCGGCGCGGAGCCAGGCGACGCTGGCGGGTGTGTCGCCGGGACCGCCCTCGTCGTCACCGCTGCTGCCCGGCCGTCCCGGGCGGATGGCCGGGCGTCCCGCAGGCGCTTCCATAGCACTCACCCCACGGGTGCTACGCGCAGCCGTGACGCCGCCCAGCCCGAAATCGGGCCGTACCACTACTGGGGTGAGTGGTACGGCCTCGCCAGCGACCGCTTCAGCCCGGCGAGCCGAAACTGCCGCATTACCACCACCCGCATGAGTGCTAAGGAACGGTGAGCCACCAAGACGCCCGCCGCGTTCGTGGTTGAGCTGGCCCATCGCGTCGGTCAAGCCGCGCGCGTCCACCGGGGCGGCGGCTGGGATGGCACCCGCGCCGTGCTCTGGCCGCTCAAAGAACTGCGCAAACCCGCCCTCGGCCTCGAGGTCCCGCCGGACCATCACCGAGTCATACGTCTCGAGCGCCTTCGCCACCCGGTCCACCAGCGGCCGCGGGAATCCGAGCGCCGTCCCCACCTCGCGCACCGCCGACCGAGCCCGGTAGGTGACGAGGTTGCAGACCATGCCCGTGTGCTCCGGCCCGTACTTGCCGTAGACGTACTGGATCACC
>CAIXZV010000173.1 GCA_903924005.1 uncultured Chloroflexota bacterium
CGAATGCCTCCGCCCCCACATGATCAGCGGGACAGGGCGCCGACGCCTGCGCGCCGATTGAGGTCGGGATAAGCGCCAGGTAAGCGGCCATCGCCATGATCGCGCCATGGAGCGAGTAGCGGCCAACACACCAATCGACATCGTCGGCCCGTGGGCCTTGACCGCGCACAAGGATTACCACTATTGTAAAGTAGATTACAAAAGAGGTAATCAGATGCGGCTCGAGCCGGGCGACACCGCCTTCCAGATCTTTGCGTATCTGGCGCTGCACGAGGACGCTGAGGCGACCCTGACGCAGCTCGCCCGGATCGCCGGGCGGTCGGAGCGTGTCGCCTGGTCCGCGTTGAAGGGTCTTGCGGACGACGAGCACGTCCTGGTGGAGGACAAGCCCAAAGGCACGGGCTTTGGGAGGCTGTACCGGGTCAATGTCCAGCACCCAATCTTTCCGGAGCTTCGGATCATCGCCTTCAAGATGCTTGGCGGGACGGGCGCGCTGCGGGACCTGATCCTCGGCAACCAGGCGGTTGACGCGGCTGCCATCTTCGGCTCGGTTGCGTCTGGGACGGATCGCCGGTCTGGCCGCCTTTCCGACATCGACCTCCTCGTGGTCTTCACGGACGCGTCCACGCGCGAGGAGCGGCTTGACCTCCGCCAGGCCATCTCCGCGTTGTCGGAGCGGCTCAACCGGGTGATCAACCTGGAGGGCATGCTGCGGTCGGAGTGGGGACAGGGCATGCAGGACAACCGCATCCTCAGGCGGATCGCCACAGGTGATCTCCTGGTCCTGAAAGGGGATCTCGGTGCCTAACCTGCGGCCGGGCGACCCGAAGAGCCTCAAGTCCCTGCTTGAGACCTACGGCACACGCGACACGGGCATCGACCCGGACGAGATCGATGAGCTCCTTGAGCAAGCCGATGAGGAGATCCGCGAGGCCGAGTACGACCTGGCCGGCGGGTTTCCTGCGGGCGGCCTCAAGAGCGCGGAGATGGCCACGCTCAAGATGGGGCTGGCGCTGGCGCTCGGATACTGCCGGCGCCTGGCGGTGCTGGACGCAGGGGATCCGCTCAAGGGCCAGAAGAGTCACTACCACGCGGCGCTGCTGCTTTGGTTCTGGGCCAAGGACGAGGTCCCGGATGTCGCCCCGGTCGCGGCACAGCTCGTGGAGGTCATCCAGCGCCGCAACGACTACGGGTACCGCGGGTATGTCATCTCCGGGAGCGAGGCGCGCGACATCACGGAGGCAGTGAAGGACGTGCGCTTTGCCCTCGGTGATGCGCCGGTCAAGGTGTACCAGTCGCTGATGGCGCAGCTGCGCGACGCTCAGCGCGAATTCGGACGTTGACAGCGGACTCGCCACCGTCTAGGTTCACCCCAGTCTTCCCCGTCGTTCACGCCGCAAGGCATGGATTGGCGGGGTTACTTGTTCCGGGGATTGCCGCGAGATTGTCGAATCGGGCGTGCCGTGTTCTGCGATGCGGACTCAAGTGCCCAGCTCCTCACGGTTGCGATCACCATGCGGCCGCTCCCAGGGCCTATCGCAGTAAGCGGTCAGTGGGTGGAGCGACTCGTCCTAGCCTTCTTCCCGTCCTTCCCGGAGCAGGTGGACGTCGTGGATCGCATTGGTCAGTTGCCGGTGAGCGCAGAGGAGTTCGCAGTCACTGGTTTCGCCGATCCGAATTGATCCCGATCAGCGCGACCGGTTCCTGGCGGCCCGCTCCGCTGCCGGGTCGCCAACCTTCATGGCCGCAGCCAGACCCTCGACGTCGCCGGCGGCAATGAAGGCGTGGGTCTCAGCATGGAGCTTGGCGAGATCATCCTTGTGGTTGGCGAAGTACTCGCGCAGAGCCTCGTGGACGATGTCCGCAGGCTGGACCCGGCGAAGCTCGGCGACGAGACGCACCGGCGCGATGTCATCGGTAAGCACTCGAAGCGGCGTTGTGAGCGTCATGGTGTCCCCAGTTCGGTATCTCCGTCACACTGTAACAACGTATCGACCGATGTCAAGACGGCGCTGATGCGCCGTTGGTTGCGGCCGACTGCGGCTGGCCCGCCGATACCTCGCTCGCCTTCGCCGCCTACGTTGACGAGCCCGAGCAGGCGGGCCTCCCCGACGGCTACGGCCCGGTCAGCGGCCAGCGCGCCTTCGTGCTGGTGACGCTGTGCAAGGTCCGCCAGCAGCCGATGGTGGGCCAGGCGATCGATGCCCGCGGCGGCTGCGTCCGCCTCCCGGACGGGGCCGCTGCGGCGGGCGCACGGTGGTGAGCACGGTCCCCGACAACTGGCAGCCACCCACGCCCTGACCGCGCCCCGCGGCGGGGCAGGGGAGCGCCGGCCCCCTGGCCCGCGTAAGGCTCCGATAAGCGCCCGCTAAGCGGCCATCGCCAAACTCGCGGCGACCGCGGCCGGCTCGAACTTGACAGCCGCATTGGGTCCCACACAATAGGCGGCAGTGGATGGCGTGGAAGGTCAAGTCGCATCTGGCTTCGGCCCACAGGCACGGGATCAGCGCGGAGAGGATCGAGTTTGTCGTCACGACGTGTCGGATGCCGATGAGCCTTGAGGATCCCGAACAGGGCGAGGAGGACGTGCTGCTCTTCCTGGCGCCAGATCAGCACGGCGTCCCAATCGAGGTGCTCGGGGTGGAGCTGCCAAACGAGGGGCTCGTTGTGTTCCACGCGATGAAGGTGGCCCGGAAGAACCGGCTCCTCTACAACGAGGTGATGCGATGAGCGTCAAGACACGGAGCGGCACGGTGCTGTCGGAGGCTGAGCTCGACGCCCTTGCCGCCAAGGCGGAGGCAGGGTTCGATCCGGCGCGCTGGACCCCTCGCCGCGGCCGGCCGTCACTCGGCGGTACCCCGGGCGAGCGATCTCCCAGGATCGCAACGCGCATCTCCGCCGACGTGCGCGCCCGGGTGGCGGCGCGCGCCCGCTCGGAGGGCAAGACCGTCAGCCAGGTCCAGCGCGAGCTCCTCGAGGCGTACGCCCGCGCCGACGGACCGTCGCTGCCGGGCAAGGCAGATCGCCGCCGTTAGCACCTGGGTGGCGTCCCCCAGAAGCGCGTTGTGCGTGTACTTCGGGCCAAGCCGAAGCATCTGTGGACGGTGGTACCGGTTGTCCACAAGTAGTTCGGCTTGCTCCGAACTACCCGGCAGGTGCCCAGAATCGAATGCCCCCGCTCCCACATGATCAGCCGGACAGGGGAGCGGCGGCACCCTAACTCCGGCCCAGATAAGCAGCACGTAAGCGGCAGACAAGCGGCCGCAAAGCCGTCCTTTCCAGACTCCCGGCATGAGCGAGAGTGCACAGACCCGCGAGCCGTCGGGCGAGGTTGTCGTCTACGAGGCGCCAGACGGCGGCCCGCGCGTGGAGGTGGTCGTCGGCGACGACTCGGTTTGGCTGACGCAGGCCCAGATGGCTGACCTGTTCGGGCGCGAACGGTCGGTCATCGCAAGGCATATCGGCACTGCCTTCGCCGATGGGGAGTTGGACGCGGAAGGTTCTGTGCAGATTCTGCACAGAACCCCTGAAGGGGGCCGCCCCGCCGTGTTCTACAACCTCGACGTGATCATCAGCGTCGGCTACCGGGTCCGGTCACGTCGCGGCACGCAGTTCCGCAGGTGGGCGAGCGGTGTCCTGCGCGATCACCTGCTGCGCGGCTACACGATCAACGAGCGGCGCCTGCTGGCCCGCGGTGTCGAGTTTGATCAGGCGGTGTCGCTCCTCTCGGCCACGCTCCGTGAGCACGAGACGCTGACGCCCGAGGGGCAGGCGGTGCTGGATGTCGTCCAGCACTACGCCCGCTCGTGGCGAATGCTGCGCGCCTACGACGAGGACCGGCTGTCTCCGGCTCCGGGTCGCACCTCGGTTCCGACCGCCTCGCTCGACATCGGTTCGGCTCGCGCCGCGATCCGGGCGATGCGCGACGACATCATCTCGCGTGGCGAACCCGCCGGCCTATTCGGCCAGGAGCGCGGTGATGCGCTGGTGGCCGTCATCCTGGCAATCGAGCAGACGTGGGATGGCGCGCCGCTGTACCCAACCGTCGAATCACGGGCCGCGCACCTGCTCTACTTCGTGATCAAGGACCATCCGCTCATCGACGGCAACAAGCGGACGGGCGCGCTCCTCTTCCTCGAGTACCTCCGCCGGAACAGCGCGCTCCTCGCGGCTGACGGGCAGCCCCGCTTTTCGGACACGGCGCTCGTCGCGCTCGCGCTCTTGGTTGCCGAGAGCGCGCCCCCGCACAAGGACCTCGTCATCCGGCTCGTGCTCAACCTGCTCGCGGAGGACCGCCGGTAGTCGGCCGCGGCTGGCCACCGCTCGTGAGGGAGCGGGGTGTCCCCCAGAAGTGCGTTGTGCGGGTACTTCGGGCCAAGCCGAAGCATCTGTGGACGGACGTCCCGGTTGTCCACAAGTAGTTCGGCTTGCACCGAACTATCCGACAAGTGCCCAGAATCGAATGCCTCCGCCCCCACATGATCAGCGGGACAGGGCGCCGACGCCTGCGCGCCGATTGAGGTCGGGATAAGCGCCAGGTAAGCGACATTCGCCATGATCGCGCCATGGATCAAGCGGTCTTCCGTGCGCGCGGAGGCGAGTGTTCAGTTGACGCGACATGTGTTGCGCATACCATACACATCATGAACGTTGCGCATCCCATTTTCGGCATCATCCCCACACTTGAAGCAGCGGTCTTGGAAGTGTTGGCGGGTACCTCGCGGCCGGTGTCCGGGCGCGAGATCGCCCGCTTGGCCGGCGCTGGCAGCGTGGCCGGCATCTGGCGCGCCGCAGCTCGCCTCGTGGAGCAAGGGGTGGTGTTCGCGGAGCAGCATGCGGGCGTCACGCTGTACACGGCCAATCGAGACCACCTTGCGTGGCCGGCGATCGAAGGTCTTGTGGGCATTCGCGCGACCCTCATCAAGCGTGTCGGTGAATCGCTCGCCGTCTGGGCCGCGGTTCCGATCCACGCGTGCCTCTTCGGGAGCGCGGCTCGCCGCGATGGCGACTCGGGGAGCGATATCGACCTGTTAATCGTTCGACCCGACTCGGTCAGCGAGGAGGATCCGAGATGGGCGGCGCAGATCGGCACACTCCGTGACGCGGTGCAGGTTTGGACCGGCAACCGGTGCGAGGTCTTCGACGTTGGCGCGGCGCAATTCGCGGAGCATGTGCGGGCGGGCGACCCGCTCGTGGATTCGTGGCGAGCAGACGGGATTCGTCTCTTCGGTACTGAACTGGAGTCCCTTGTGCGGACCGCAAAGCGGGGTTGACGATGGGTCGAGCCCGTGGACGGGTGGGTGAGTGCGGACCTGATCAGGCCCAGGGGTTGCGCGGTAGTTCCCGCCAAGCCGAAGCAGTTGTGGATGCTAGACCCGATTGTCCACAAGTTGTTCCGCTTGCTTGGAACTACCCGACAAGTGCTCAGATTGGGGTGCCCCTACTCTCACATTGAGCACGCAGATGGCCCGCGGACGCGGCTGCGGGTGTGGCCAAGCGCCTGCGGCCGACTGCAACTGGCCTGCCGACACCGATCTCGCCTTCGCCGCCTGGGTTGACGAGCCCGAGCAGGCGGGCCTCCCCGCGGTCTACGCCCTGGCGTCGGTCCAGCGCCGCCGCACGTGAGAGAGCGGGGCGTCGCCAGAAGTGCGTTGTGCGGGTACTTCGGGCCATGCCGAAGCATCTGTGGACGGACGTCCCGGTTGTCCACAAGTAGTTCGGCTTGCACCGAACTATCCGACAAGTGCCCAGAATCGAATGCCTCCGCCCCCACATGATCAGCGGGGGGGGA
>CAIXZV010000174.1 GCA_903924005.1 uncultured Chloroflexota bacterium
CCTGCGGCGGGCCGTGTCACCCGCGCGCGAGATCTTCAATCAGCTCACCAACCGTGACCTGCCCCTTGTCGCGAACGAGCACATCATCTATTTCCGCGATGTGTACGACCACCTGATCCGCGTGACCGACGAGTTGGACAACGATCGCGATCTGGTTGCCGGCACCCTCGACGTCTACCTGTCCACGATCAACAACAACCTGTCGATCATCATGAAGCGGCTCACGGGCGTCACCGTGCTGCTCGCCGGCATCGGCGGGCTGGCCGGCATCTTCGGGATGAGCGAATCGCCGGCCGCGTTCTCACTCACCGAGGGGCTCGGGTTCTGGGTTGTGTCGGGGAGCATCTTCGCGGTGGCGGGAATCGCCGCGTGGGTCCTCCACAAGCGCGACTGGATCTAGTCGGCGCTCAGCCGCAGACCACCGGCTTTGCCACGGGGTGCGCCTCGGCGGGATCTGCGTCGCCCACGGAGAGCGGCATCGCGAGAACCTGCGTCTTGCCCACGGTGCCCGCCGGGCCCTCGGAGGTCTGCAGCCAGAGCTCTTCAGTCTTGGCGTTGAACGCAGCGTCCAGCGACGTCTGATGCGGCAGCACCTTTGTTATCTCGTAGAGGTAGAGCTTGTTGTCGCTCGTGTAGACCTGGACGATCAGCCCCAGGAGCGACTTGGGGGCGCGGCGAATGATCACCGCGTCGTAGATGGGGCCAAACATGCCGGTGCGCGCATGGGCGAACAGATAGGTGGACCTGCCCTGTCCCGGCTGGCCCAGATGCGGATCTGCAAACCACATCGCCACATTGCACAGCGGGTACCCGGAGGGCGGAGACACAACCGGGAGGTCGATCTGCAACGCCGGGATCACCACGCGCGTGGCGACGCCCTTGCCGGGCTGCGACGTTGGCCCGGCTGATGCACCAGGACCCAGTGTGGGCGAGGCGCCCGGTGCGCCGTTGGTGGGCGAGGCGATGACAATAGGCGGCAGGCTCACCGTCGGCTCGGGCACAACGCGCGCCACCGCCGGGTCCCCGTACGAGAGCAGCCCTGCCGTGACGATGGCGGCGCCGAGCACCGTGACCAGAGCGGTCACGAGCCGCGCGAACAGCGAATGCACAATCCCCATGGGATTGCGATCGTAGGACACCTGCGGCGTTTGCGTCGCGCCACCCCACATCGCTGATACGCTCGCGGGCGATGGGTGGCAGAGCAGCAATCGTGGCAGGCCTGATCGCGGGCGTCCTTGTAGGCGGGATCGCCTTGGGGGCCGTCGTGGCGCTCGCCCCAGTGCCCGCGTCGCCACACGCGTCGCCCACGCCCGCTCCAACCCCGGTGCCCACCCCTTCGGCCACCCCGGTTGTGACCTTGTCGCCCGCTCCGACGTCCTCGCCGGCCCCCACCGCCACTCTTGCGCCAAGCGCGACACCGGCGCTGACGCCGTCTCTTAGCCCATCCGCGTCGGCAGCCTCGAGCCCCTCGGCCTCACCAACCCCGGTTGTGACGCCCGCGCCCAGCGCGGCGCCAACGAAGACCCCGGCGCCAACGAAGACCCCGGCGCCAACGGCAAGCCCGACGCCGACGCCGGTCGTGACGCCGTCGCCGACGCCCTCCGCTTCGCCATCGTCGCCCGCTCCGCCGGTGGGCTAGCGCAGAACCGTCACCAGCCTGACTGGCACCTAGCCCGCGCCCAGCAGCGTCAGGACGGCCTCGCGCAGCAGCCCTGCCGCAAAGACCGCCAGCAGCAGCGCCAGCACCCGCATGGTCGTGCGCCGGCCGCGTCCTGACGTCAGGCGGCCAGCCCGGGCAGTGAGCAGCGCCAGGGTTACCTTCGAGCCCACAAGCGATCCGTAGAACCCGGCGATGAACGCCGCCCCGCCGCCAACCCCAGCTGCCGTGGTGCTTGCAACCAGCGTCGGTGCCCCAACCAGCAGCCAAAACAGATACGGGTGGGGACTCAGCAGGTTCACCAGCACACCCCGAGTCCATGATCGGGGTGCGTCAACGTCGGCTTCGGTGGTCGTGTCGGGTGGAGCGGCCCGCCAGGTGTCCATCGCCATCGAGGCCACGAAGACGGCTCCGGCCAGCGAGATAATCGCCGTCACGCCGCCAAGGGAAGCCGCGGAGCCCACCAGCAAGACGCTGGCCACGACGATTGGCAGATCCGTGATCAACGGGGCCAGGGCCACCCGAGCGCCGTGGCCTGCGCCAAAACGAAGGGTCTGCGCGATCACCAGCGCAAGCAGGGGTCCGGGCGCAAGACCGGCCGACAGGCCGAAGAGCAGACCCGTGCCAAGCGACTCGAGCATGTCGAGCGCGAGCGTGGAGGCGGCGCGCAGCCTGCCCCGACGTCCGCCCCGCCGCTAGCCGATGGCCTTGGCGGCCGTGTTGACGAGATCGAGCAGGACGCCCGGGAACAGGCCCAAGGCGAGCGTGAGAACCGTGCTCACCGCAAGACCGGCCCAGACGAGGCGTCCGTGGCGGGACACCGGGATCTCGGTGTCGGGCTCACGCATGAACATGTAGACCACCACGCGCAGGTAGTAGAAGGCCGCAACCGCAGCGTTGAGGACCGCGAGCAGGGCGAGGGCGGTGATCCAGCCGCCGGCCTGAACCGCCGCAAGGATCACGTAGAACTTGCCGAAGAAGCCAGCCGTCGGCGGGATACCGGTGAGGCTCAACAGGAAGAGCGCCATCAGCACGCCCAGCGCGGGCTCCCGGCGCATCAGCCCCGCAAACGTGGAGAGGTTGCTGGTCACGCCCGGGCGCTTCTGGATGGCGGCGATGACCGCAAAGGCGCCAAGGTTCATGAACGAGTAGGCGGCGCCGTAGTACAGGAGCCCCTCAAGGCCCTGGATCTTGCCCGCGCCAAAGGCCGCAAAACCAACGAGCATGTAGCCCGTGTGGGCGATTGAGGAGTACGCAAGCATCCGCTTAACGTTGTCCTGCGTCAGGGCCACCAGGTTGCCCAGCGTCATGGTGAGCGCCGCCAAGACGATGATCACGATGTTCCACTCAGGCGCCAATGGCCCAAGAGCAGTGGCGAAGAGCCGGATGATCAGCGCGAACGCGCCAATCTTGGGTCCAACCGACAGGTAGCCGGTCACGGGCGTCGGGGAGCCCTGGTACGCGTCAGGTGTCCAGTAGTGGAACGGGACCGCGGCAATCTTGAACGCCACGCCCGTGGTGAGGAACGCGAGGCCCATGCCCAGGGCGGGCGAGAGCGGCGCCTTGCCGGTCACGATCTGCGTGAGCACGGACGCCACGCCGTCGATACGGGTGGTGCCGGTGAGGCCCCAGACAAACGCGAGGCCAAACAGGAAGATCGCGCTGGAGAACGAGCCAAGCAGGAAGTACTTGATCGCGCCCTCTGTGGAGAAGCCGTCGTTCTTGTGGTACCCGGCAAGCACGTAGCCCGGGAGGACCATGAGCTCAAGGCCAAGGAACAGGACCAGCAGATCAGCGGAGCCAGCGATGAGCATGGCGCCCGACATGGCGAACACCAGCACGGCCGCAAACTCGGCCACCGGGAGCCCGCGCTCCTCGAGATAGTCCGGGGCGAACGCGATGGTGAGCGCGGCGATGCAGATAAACAGGATGTCGAGGAACGTGGTGAGCGCATCCACGCGGTAGGAGCCGTTGAACGCGGTGGCGCCGCTCTGGCCGGTCATGACCACCAGCAGGGCCGTGACGCCAAGACCGATGAAGGCTGCGGCCAGGGCCGGCACCTTGCGGCCGGGCAACGCGAAGTCAACCAGGATGATCGCGGCGGCAACAAGGACCGCGGCAATAAACGGGGCGAGGGTGACGGCGTCGGCGAAGCTCACAGTTTGACTCCTGCCGCCACAAGCATGACCTGCACCGAGCCTTGGATGAGGTTGAGGATGAGGCCTGGGAAGAGGCCAAAGATCACGACAAGCGCGCCGAGGGGCACCACCGTCATGGCCTCAATAGGCTTCATGTCGGTCAGGTGGTGGCCGAGACCCTTGAGGAAGTCGGACAGCTCGCCAAACGCCACCCGCTGGAACATCCAGAGCAGATAGCCGGCGGCCAGGATCATGACAAAGGTCGCCACAACCGCCGCTGCGGGGATGGCCTTGAAGGTGCCGACAAGCGTGAGGAACTCGCCCACGAAGCCCGACAGGCCGGGCAGGCCCACAGACGCGAAGACGAAGAACCCGAGGGCCGCCGAGTACACCGGCACCACGCCGCCCAGACCACCCATCTTGGCGATGGTGCGGTCATGCGTGCGCTCGTAGATCACGCCCACAAGGAGGAAGAGGGCGCCGGTGATGAGGCCGTGGTTGACCATCTGGAGGATGGCGCCCTGCAGGCCCTGCTCCTGGAACACGAAGATGCCCAGGGTGACGAAGCCCATGTGGCTGACCGACGAGTAGGCGACCAGCTTCTTGAGGTCCGGCTGGACCAGCGCCACGATGGCGCCGTAGATGATGCCGATGAGGCTCAGGACGATGATCACCGGGGCCCACGTGTGGGCAGCCTCGGGGAACAGCGGGATGGCGAAGCGGATGAAGCCGTAGCCGCCCAGCTTGAGCAGGACGCCTGCAAGGATCACGGAGCCCGCGGTAGGCGCCTCAACGTGCGCATCGGGCAGCCAGGTGTGGAACGGGAACATCGGCACCTTGATGGCGAACGCCAGCGCAAAGGCGCCAAAGGCGAAGAACCCAAACGTGCCGTTGAGGTGGCCCTGTCCGGCGAAGGCGATGAGCTTCTGGACGTCGAACGCGCCGTCCCAACTGCCCGTCGTCTGGGCGTATGTGAACGCCGTGGCCAGGATGGCAACCAGCATCAGCAGCGAGCCGACGAGGGTGTACAGGACAAACTTGATGGTGGCGTAGATGCGGTTCTTGCCGCCCCAGATGCCGATGATCAGGTACATCGGGACCAAGACCAGTTCCCAGAAGATGTAGAACAGGAACAGGTCCTGCGCCACGAAGACGCCGGTCATGCCCACTTCGAGCATGAGGAAGGAGATCATGTACTCCTTCACGCGCGTCTGGATGGGTAGGAACGACGCCAGAATGCTGATCCAGGACAGCGTGGTGGTGAGTACCACCAGCACCATCGAGAGGCCGTCAAGGCCCACGTGGTAGCTGATGCCGAAAGCCGGCACCCAGGCGTACGCCTCGTTGTATTGCGTCCCGCCCTGGGTGGCCACGAAACCCGCCAGCATCGCAAGCGACACCACCCAGGTGACCAGCGCAAAGCCCAGCGCAAGCCAGCGCGCCATGTTGGGCTTGGAGCCCGGCGAGAAGGCGACAACCAGCGCACCCAGCGCCGGCAGGAACGTGACGATGGTGGTGAGCGGGAGCCCGCTGATGCTGTTCACCGCGGCAGCCCCACGATCACGAGGAAGGAGCCCGCCATCACGATCAGGCCGATCGCGATGCCCAGGGCGTAGTTCTGGACGCGGCCCGTCTGGATCCGCCGCAGCCCGCCGCCGGCGCTCTTGGTGAGCGTTCCGACGCCGTTGACGGTGCCGTCAACCACGGTGCGGTCAAACCACCACATGGCAGACGCCAGGCGGCCGCCGATGCGGATGAAGAGCAGGTCATTGAGCTCGTCAAACCACCACTTGTTCAGCGAGGCGCGGTAGAGGAACCGTGTGGCGCCGTTGGTGTTGCTGATCTTGTCGATGCGCGGCTGGTTGACCTTGCGCTTGCCGATGCCGAAGAGGTAGATGGCGGTGAGGAGGCCCACCAGCGCGGCGATCACGCTGATGGCGACGAGGACCGCGTCAATGGGGAGGCCAAACAATTCCTCGGTTGGCGTGCGGGCGAGGATCTTCTCGGACTCTTCAAAGACCGGCTTTAGCCAGCCAACCAGCGCGCCGCTGCCAAGCGGCCAGCCAACAACCATGCCCAGGCCGATTGAAGGGATGGCCAGCAGCACCAGCGGCAAGGTCATCTGCCAGGCGGACTCGCGCACCTTGGGCGCCACGGACGGGTCCACGCGGGACTCGCCGTAGAACGTCTTGCCCATCAGGCGCCACATGTAGAACGCGGTCATGACGGCCACGATCACGCCGATGCCCCAGACCCAGTAGAACCCGGTCTTGAAGGCCTCGCCCAGGATCTCGTCCTTGGAGAAGAAGCCGGCGAGCGGCGGGATGCCTGCGATGGCGATGGTGCCGATCAGCATGGTGGCGTGGGTGATGGGGATCTTCTTGGCCAGACCGCCCATCCGGTTCATGTCCTGCTCGCCATCCACCGCGTGGATAACGGAGCCCGAGCCCAGGAACAGGAGGCCCTTGAAGAAGCCGTGGCTCATGAGGTGGAAGATGGCCGCGCCGTACGCGCCCACGCCCAGGGCCGCAAACATGTAGCCAAGCTGGCTCAGCGTGGAGAACGCGAGCACGCGCTTGATGTCCGTTTGGGTGAACGCGATGCTCGCCGCAAGGATGGCGGTGAAGATGCCGATGCCGGCGACGATCACCATGGCCTCAGGCGCGGACGAGAAGAGCGGGTTGGCGCGGGCGACAAGGTAGACGCCGGCGTTCACCATCGTGGCCGCATGGATGAGGGCGGACACCGGGGTGGGGCCCTCCATCGCGTCCGGCAGCCAGACGTGGAGCGGGAACTGGGCGCTCTTGCCCATAGCGCCGCAGAAGACCAGCAGGGCCACGATCCCCAGCGGGACCACAAGCTCGGCTGAGGGCTGTTCGATCAGGATCTTGAGGGACTCCTGGATGTTCAGGGTCCCGGTGTTGACGAAGATCGCCATGATGCCCAG
>CAIXZV010000175.1 GCA_903924005.1 uncultured Chloroflexota bacterium
GACCCGATGCAGTACCCGCAGGGCTGGGCAACCTATGCCGCCGAGGCCACCAAGAAGGTTGTCAAGATCCCGGTCATCACCAGCCACTCGCTGCGTGATCCCGAGTACTGCGAGCAGATCCTCGCCGAAGGCAAGACGGACCTTGTGGGTCTTGCCCGCCAGCTCCTGGCAGACCCGTACTGGCCGGTCAAGGCCAAGTACGGCAAGGTCAAGTCAATCCGCAAGTGCATCTCGTGCCTTGGCGGCTGCTGGCAGGAATCGCTGATGGCGAAGCACGAGATTGCGTGCTCCATCAACGCGGCCTGCGGCAACCCCGCCTACGACGACATGGTCCGGACGCCAAAGCCAGTCCGCGTGGCGGTTGTGGGCGGTGGCCCCGCCGGCATGGAGGCGGCCCGTATCGCCACCGAGCGCGGCCACACCGTGACGCTGTTTGAGCGTGACGCAGAGCTTGGCGGCGCCATGAAGTTTGTCTGCATGGTTCCCGGCAAGGAGAAGATGCGCTGGTACCTGGACTGGATCCGGAACCAGCTGCTCGATCTCAACGTGGACATCCGGCTCAGCCATGCCCCAACCGTGGACGAGCTCCGCGGCTTTGATCTGGTGCTCAACGCAACGGGCGCCAAGTCTGTGGTGCCGCCGGTTGTTGGCGATGCCTCAAAGGTGATCCCGTTTGAGGAGACGATGGCCTGCCCCAAGGTTGCCTGCGAGTGCCACCCCGGTGGCCGGCGCATGCGCAAGGTTGGCGCGCGGGTCCTGCTGTGGGGCGACAGCTATGCGGCCGCCGACACGGCGTCGTGGCTGGCTGACATCGGCAAGCAGGTCACCATCGTCACGGAGAACCGCGAGTTCGCAGCGGACTGCGAGGTCATCCACATGTACGTGGCGCGCAAGCGCTTCGCGCAGCAGGAGGCTGAGGTCCTCTCGTCGCGTCCCTACAAATTCCCGGTTGAGATCATCACCAGCACCACGGTGACCGAGATCCACGAGGGCCGCGTTGTGCTCCAGGACAAGGACTTCAACCGGCGCGAGCTTGCAGTGGACGACGTGGTGAACTGCCACACCGTCGCCGATGACGGCTTCTACCGCGAGCTCCGGGCCGCAGGCGTCCAGGTTCTCAACGTGGGCGACTCTGTCCGGCCGCGGAACCTCTACCACGCGGTCAAGGAGGGCTCGGCGTTTGGCCTTGCGGTGGACAGCAACCTGCTGTTCAACCCGAACGGCGCCATCGTCGACAACCTGCCGATGGACGTGTTGGCCCAGCTGACGCGTGACGATGGACCGTCCTACACCACCAAGCGGATGGCCGAGCTGATCCAGGTGGGCCGCCGGTAGGCGTTCGCCCGTGCTCCCTGATGCGGATATGCGCAACTGCGCAAACGCGTACCCGGGCCCGCCGAAACGAGCGATAATCGATCATCCGACGGCCGCCGTCGCGGTTGATGACCCCCTGCTGGGCAACTATCCCACAGCCCGTCGCCAATCTAGCCGTATAGACTGGTTGCGGCATCGTATCGAATGATCCCGGACGAAGGAGGCTCTCGCGAGTCATGACGCGACGCAGCGACATCGGCACGGCCGTCATCGGCAGCGGTTTCATCGGAACGGTCCACATCGAGGCCCTCCGGCGGATTGGTGTTCGCGTCACGGGCCTGCTCGAGTCATCCCCGGAGCTTGGGGCCCGCAGGGCCGAGGAACTGGGTCTGCCGCGTGCCTACGCCAGCCTTGATGAGGTCCTCGCGGACCCGGCGGTGCAGGTTGTCCATGTGACCTCGCCCAACGAACTCCACCACCCGCAGGCGAAGCAGGTGCTCGCCGCCGGCCGCCACGTAATCTGCGAGAAGCCGCTCGCCATGACGTCCGCCGAGTCGGCCGAGCTTGTGGCGCTCGCCGCGGCCAGCCGTCTTGTCAACGCCGTCAACTTCAACATCCGCTTCTACCCGATCAACCAGCACGTGGCGTCGCTGGTCCGCGATGGCGACATCGGCAGCGTCAGGCTGGTCACCGGTCGCTACTTCCAGGACTGGCTCCTGTACGACACGGACTGGAACTGGCGTCTTGAGGCAGACCAGGGCGGCACCCTCCGGGCCGTCGGCGATATCGGGTCGCACTGGCTGGACCTGACAAGCTTTGTCACAGGGCTCCGGCTGGAGTCGGTCATGGCCGACCTTGCCACCTTCATCCCCGTGCGCCAGAAGCCCGCTGGACCGGTGCTGACGTTCTCCACGGAGCGCGCAGCCGCCACTGTGCCGGTGGAGATCCACACCGAGGACCTCGCCACCATCCTGCTGCGGTTTGCGGGCGGCGCGCGCGGCAGCGTTGCCATCTCCCAGCTCAGCCCGGGCCGCAAGAATGGCCTGGCCTACCAGATTGACGGGTCCTCCTCGGCCGTCGCGTGGGACTCGGAGCAGCCTGATCAGCTCTGGATTGGTCATCGTGATCGGCCCAACGAGCTGCTGCTCCGAAATCCAGCGCTTCTCAACGAGGCAGGCCGTGCCGCCGCTCGCCTGCCCGGCGGGCATGTCGAGGGCTTTGCCGACACGTTTGGCGCCGTGTTCACCGCCATCTATGACGATGTGATCGCAGGCTCGCCGTCGGCCAACCCGCCGTACGCCACCTTTGCCGCGGGTCACGAGGAGATGCTCGTGGGGGACGCCGTCCTCGAGAGCTCCCGGACCGGCCGCTGGGTTGAGGTTGCACGACACGCATGACCAACCTGTTCGCACCCGATGTTGCTATGGAGGATCAGCCGCGATGAAGCTCGGCTTCCTGACCGCCCCGTTCCCGGAGACCCCGCTCATGGAGGTGGCCAACTGGGCTGCCGCATCGGGCTTTGAGGTGCTTGAGATCGCCTGTTGGCCACGTGCCGGCGGCGAGACACGACGCTATGCCGGGACAAGCCACATCGATGTCGCCAACCTGTCGGCGGCGCAGGCAACCGAGATCCGCGCCGAGATTGAGGCGAAGGGCCTCAGCATCTCCGGTCTTGGGTTCTACCCCAACCCGCTCCATCCGGACCCGGCGCACCGCGCGCAGGTCATCGGCCACCTCAAGCACGTCATCACCGCCGCCGAGAAGATGGACATCCCGCTCGTGAACACGTTCATGGGCGGCGACGGCGCAAAGAACCAGGACCAGAACTGGGAAGACGCGCTGCGCGTCTGGCCGGAGATCGTGCAGTTTGCCCAGGATCACGGGCGCAAGATCACCCTTGAAAACTGCCCGATGCTGTTCAGCCTTGACGAGTGGCCGGGTGGGCACAACATCGCCACCAGCCCGCGCATGTGGCGCCGGATCCTTGAGCAGTGGGGCGGCACCATCGGGCTCAACTTTGACCCGAGCCACCTTGTCCTGCAGATGATCGACATGCGCCGCTTCCTCAAGGAGTTTGGCGCACACGTCCTCCACTACCAGGCCAAGGACCTGATGATCGACGAAGACGGGCTCTACGAGCGCGGCGTCTTCTCGATGGGCATGGGCTGGCAGATCCCGCGGATCCCGGGTCTTGGCCAGGTGGACTGGAGCGTCGTGTTCAGCGAGCTCTACCGCCAGGGCTTTGAGGGCGACTGCATCATCGAGCACGAAGATCGCCGTTTTGAGGGTTCCGACGCGAAGGTCAAGCAGGGTTTCCTGATTGCCCGCGACATCCTCCGGCCGTACTGCAAATA
>CAIXZV010000176.1 GCA_903924005.1 uncultured Chloroflexota bacterium
GCTGACCCCGCAGCCTGATCGGTCCCACCGATCGATTCCCGGTGCCGGAGGCCCCAGTGATCGGTGCTACCGATCAATTCGACCGGTTTCGGGCGCGGCGGGGCGGCGAGAACGTCGTTTTGATCGGCGCCACCGATCACTCGGGGGTGCGATGCGTGCAATCGATCGGTCCCACCGATCACGACGGGCGGCGGTGCCAGGGCGGCGGTGCCGGGCTGCGGTGCCGGGCTGCGGTGCTGCAGTGCCGGGCGACCAGCGACCGGCGACCGGCAGCGGGCGCCGAGCGAGG
The DNA here is from genome assembly GCA_903924005.1 of uncultured Chloroflexota bacterium. Classification (GTDB taxonomy): domain Bacteria; phylum Chloroflexota; class Limnocylindria; order Limnocylindrales; family CSP1-4; genus CAIXZV01. The sequence goes on from CAIXZV010000176.1 coordinate 290, forward strand.
GGCCGCCGCGCTTGACCGGCTAGGGCTCCTGGGTCACCGGGGCGGACGCGGGGGTTGCCGACGCCAGGGCAACCGGGGCGGACACCGGCCCAAGGTGCGGCTCCAGACCGTCGCGCAGGGCGAGGGCCGTGGAAACAAACCCGTGGAACAGCGGGTGCGGGCGCTCTGGGCGGGACTTGAATTCCGGGTGGAACTGGCTGGCTACAAACCAGGGGTGGTCGCGCAGCTCCACGATCTCCACCAGGCGCCCATCCGGGGATGTGCCAGACAGGATCATCCCGGCAGCCTCAAGCATGGGGCGGAAGCGGTTGTTCACCTCAAAGCGGTGACGGTGTCGCTCGTACACCACTTCCTGGCCATACACGGCGCGAGCCTTGGACCCGGCTGCCACACGCGCGGGGTAGATCCCCAGACGCATCGTGCCGCCTTTGTCCTCAATGTCGCGCTGGTCCGGCATGAAGTCGATGACCGGGTTGGCCGTGAACTGGTCAAACTCGGTGGAGTTGGCGTCCTTTGTGCCCAGGACTTCGCGCGCGAACTCGATCACAGCGCACTGCAGGCCAAGACACAGACCCAGATACGGCAGCCGATGCCGGCGCGCCCAGTTGGACGCGAGCACCTTGCCCTCGATTCCGCGATGGCCAAAGCCGCCGGGCACCAGGACCGCGGCAACACCCGCAAGCCGCTCCTCGACGTTCTCCGCCGTGAGCTTCTCGCTGTCCACCCAGCGGACCTTCGCGTCAACGCCGTTTGCCCACGCCGCATGGCGCAGGGCCTCGGTGACCGAGAGGTAGGCGTCCGGCAACTCGATGTACTTGCCGACAAGCGCGATCTCAAGCTGCGGCTTGGGCGCCTTGATCCGGGCGACCAGCGCATGCCAACTGGCCAGATCCGGCTCCTTGTCCGGATCGCCAAGACCAAGCTCGCGCACGACGAGGCGGCCAAAGCCAAAGGCCTCGAACTGCAGCGGCACCTCGTAGATAGTGGAGGCCGTTGGCGCCGGGATCACCGCATCCACGTTGACGTCTGTGAAGAGCGCGATCTTCTCGCGGATCTCGTCGGGCACGTCAGAGTCAGAGCGCAGGACAATCACGTCCGGCTGGATGCCGATGCCGCGCAGCTCCTTGACCGAGTGCTGCGTGGGCTTTGTCTTGAGCTCGCCCGTGGCCATCAGCGCCGGCAGCAGCGTGACGTGCACGTAGAGAACGTTGCGGCGGCCCTGGTCCTTGCGCATCTGACGGATGGCTTCCAGGAACGGGAGGCTCTCGATGTCGCCAACCGTGCCGCCCACCTCAACGATGACCACGTCCGGATCCCCGTCGCGTGCGACACGGGTGATCCGCTCCTTGATCTCGTTGGTGATGTGCGGGATCACCTGGACGGTGCCGCCGAGGTAGTCCCCGCGCCGCTCCTTGGCGATGACCGCGGAGTAGATGCGGCCCGTGGTGACGTTGGAGCTCTGGGAGAGGTTCTCGTCGATGAACCGCTCGTAGTGGCCAAGATCCAGGTCCGTCTCGGCGCCGTCATCGGTCACAAAGACCTCGCCGTGCTGGTACGGCGACATGGTCCCAGGGTCCACGTTGATGTACGGGTCAAGCTTGAGGACGGAGACCTTGAGGCCTCTGGCCTTGAGCAGGCGGCCAACCGACGCGGCAGTGATGCCCTTGCCGAGTGAGGAGGTCACTCCTCCGGTCACAAAGACATACTTCGCCATAGGTTGCTGTCCTCCGGGGTTTTTCTCATGCTACCGATTCGAGGGCCGCGAGACAACCCTGTATCGGGTTGCAGTTGCGTGTCGGCGGGGCCGGGCGGGCCGCAAACGGGTAGGCTCAGGTGCGAGGAGGTTCGCCATGGCCACGGTCCAGGACATCATCCGGCGCCAGATGCTGCTGCGCCCCGACCGGTTTGACCTTGTCCCGGGTCAGCCGACGATGAAGGCCGTCGTCACCACCGGCAACGGCGGGCTGGACCGGCTCGTCTACCGCGATGTCCCGAAGCCGGTTGCGGGCGAGGGCGAGGTGCTGATCGAGGTCCTCGCGGCGGGCGTCAACAACACCGAGATCAACACGCGGCTGGGCTGGTACTCCTCCTCGGTCACCACGGACACGGGCGGCGCCTGGGCTGACGAGGAGCGCGAGGCGCGCCAGAAGGAGGACGGCGGCTGGGGTCTGCCCACGCCGTGGCCGTTCATCCAGGGCACGGACTGCTGCGGACGCGTGGTGGCGGCCGGGCCGGGGGCTGACGCTGCGCTCATCGGCCGCCGCGTCCTTGTCCGGCCGAACATGCGGCCCGCCGGCTTTGGCTCGCTTGAGAACCTCTGGATGGCGTCCGATTTCGACGGCGCCTTTGCCCAGTTCGTCAAGGTGCCCGCGTCCGAGGTGTTCCCGGTGGAGACCTCGTGGACCGATGTGGAGCTGGGCTCCATCCCGTGCGCCTGGGGCACGGCCGAAAACATGATCCATCGCGCCCGGGTGAGCGCCTCGGACCATGTGTTGGTGACCGGCGCGTCGGGCGGCGTTGGCTCGGCGGCGGTCCAGCTTGCGAAGCGGCGCGGCGCCCGGGTGACGGCTGTGGTTGGCCGCTCGAAGGCGGAGCGCGTGTTGGCGATCGGCGCGGACGCGGTGCTTGACCGGGACGCTGATGTGGTGGCCACGTTGGGCGTCGAATCCGTGGACGTGGTGATCGACAACGTGTCGGGGCCGTCGTTTGGCGCGTTGATCGAGACGATGCGGACCGGCGGGCGCTATGCGTCGTCGGGCGCGATCGCGGGGCCCATCGTGAGCTTCGACAAGCGCTCGTTCTATCTGCGCGACATGACCTTCATTGGCTGCACGGCGTGGGACGAGCCGGTCTTCGCCAACCTCGTGGGCTATATCGAGCGCGGCGAGGTCCGGCCGCTGGTCGCGGGCGTGTTTTCCTTGGACCGGATCGCCGAGGCGCAAACGGAGTTTCTGGCAAAGCGGCACGTCGGCAACCTCGTGCTGGTCCCGCCGCCCGCTCAGCCCGTCGCCGGGTAGGCGCACCTCTGGAGGTCTGGCTATGGAGTTCATCGACGTCGTCATGAAGCGCCGGGCCGTCCGCCGGTTTGAAGAGGGCGGCGTTGACCGCGAGGTCATCGAGCGCATCGCGCGGCTGGCCCAGCGGACGCCGTCAGCGGGCTTCTCGCAGGGGCAGCGGCTTGTGGTGGTCACGGACCTCGAGCGGCGGCGTGAGGTTGCGCGCGTCTGCGGCGAGGACGAGTACGCGCCCGACTTTGGCCGCTGGATCTCCACGTGCGCCGCCCAGTTCATCCCCTGCGTGTCCGAGGCGATCTACCACCGGCGCTACCAGGAGAACGACAAGACCGACGAGACCGGTGTCGAAATCGTCTGGCCGGTGCCGTACTGGTTTGTGGACGTGGGCGCAACGATGCAGAACGTGATGCTGGCCGCCGTGAATGAGGGGCTGGGCTGCGGCTTTGCCGGGGCACCGTCGATGCCGGCGCTGCGCGACGTCCTGGGGCTGCCGGACGAGTTTGTGCCCATCGGCGTGATGCCCGTGGGTCGGCCGCTGCCGGACGTGCGCTCGCCGTCGCTCAAGCGCGGCTGGGTGCCGTTTGAGGAGTTCGCCCACTGGGAACGCTGGTAGGACTGGTAGCGCGGCGCGCCACGCGCCGTCGAGACTCGCAGTCACGGTTTTCGCCTTGGGACGTCAGCCCGCCGCTGAAACGGGACTCGCAGTCACGATTGGCGCCATGACTTCGGTCCCCTGCGCCCCATGGAGCGGCCGCTCGGGACCACGAGTCCCGTAATGCCGACCTCGACGCAAGACCGGGCCTACCCGCTGCCATCGACCATGACTGGCAGTCCCGTTTCGGCGGCACAGTGGCAGGCAAAGGCGAAATCCGTGACTGGCAGTCGGGAGCCAGACGCGATAAGCGGCCGATAAGCCTCGATTGGGACACTGCACGCCTCCGCGACCGGCCCGCCCGGTCAACTGCGGACCACGGGAGGCGTCGCATGGGCGAGACACGGGCGCAGCGCGCTGCCCTGGACCACGCGAGGGGGCTGCGGCTCAGCATCGGCGAGGGCCTGAAGCGGCTGCGCGAGGATGACGGGCTGGCGCGAGCCGCCGTCGCCCGAGCTGCCGGACTGGACCCAACGTATGTCCGTCTCGTGGAGACCGGGGCGCGAGACGCCAGCATCGAAACGCTTGCGCTCCTCGCGAGCGTCCTCGGCGCCGAGTTCTCCGCTCGCATCTACCCGGTAACCGGGCCGGGCATCCACGATCGGGTCCAGGGCGTGATGGGCGAGGCGCTCTTGGACATCCTCCATGCGCGCTGGATCCGCCTCCCGGAGGTTCCCGTCTACCAGCCCCGCCGAGGCGTCCTGGACTTCCTCTTCGCAGAGCTGGCCTCGCGCGTCGGCGTGGGCACGGAACTCCAGAGCGAGCTGCGTCGGCTGGAACTGCAATTGCGACGACACCGCGAGAAGGAGGAGGCGCTGCCGTCGTCGCCACGATGGCGCGAACTCGAAGCGACGGCCGGCAGCACGTTGGCAACCTCGCGCCTCCTTGTCCTGCGGTCCACCAGGGACATGCGCGACATCGCATCAACCTACGAGGCAACGCTTCGGGCGGCATATCCAGCGCGAACGGAGGACGCGATCGCCGCGCTCACCAGCGCCAACGCTCTGTGGCCAGGCCCGGCCATCGTGTGGATCAACGTGGACGGCAAGGCGACACGCGTCATGCACGAGCCCCCTCGCGGCGTACGCCTCGGGCGGTAGGCCGCTAGGGCCCCGTCACGCCCTTCAGCGCCAGGATCCGATCGTACGAGGCGAGCAGCGACGCCATGGGGAGCGTCCCCGCACGGGCCGCCGCCAGCAACGTGTTGTACGCGGCGACGGACCGCGTCTCCAGACCGGTCAGCAGCAGCAGGTCAACACCTGCGAGGGCTGCCTTCAGCGCAAGCGTCTTCTCCTGCGTGTGCCGCGAGGTTGCCGCCCCGTCAAGGCCGTCCGTGATGGTCACGCCGGTGAAGCCCATCTGGTCGCGCAACAGCGTCCCTGCGATTGCCGGCGACCAACCCGCCGCGTTGCTCGCGTCCCACGCCGGGTACACCGCGTTTGACAGCATGATCAGTGGCACCCCGTGGTCAATTGCCAGCCGGTACGGCGCCAGATCCGCAGCCATCGCATCCGCCCCAGCCGTGATCTTGACGACGTGGAGGTCCGTGTTGGGGATGGCCCGGCCAATCCCCGGGAAGTGCTTCATCGTGGCCAGCACGCCGCTGTCTGCCAGCCCGTCCGCGAAGGCCGTCGCAAGGGTTGCCGTGACCGACGAATCCAGTGAGAACACGCGCCGGTCCCCATACATGAAGCCTTTGGGAGAGGCGGGCACATCGGCCACCGGCGCCAGATCAAGATCGATGCCGACGGCGCGCAGGACGTCGCCCGTGAGCCGGCCTTGCTCGCGGACGCTGTCGCCGTCCATCGCCTGCCCCATGTCCCAGGCGGAAAGGAGGGGCGGTGCCCAGTCAAGACGCCGGACAATCCCGCCCTCCTGATCGGTCATGACGAGCAGCGGCGGGTTGCCGCCCTCCAGCGCCGTCTGGTGGAGGAGCTCGGTGAGCGCCGCAAGGGCAGCGTCATCGGCGATGTGGCGGCCAAACAGGATGACGCCGCCAATCTCGCCGCGCCGGATCCTGTCGAGGAACGCCGCGCTGGGCGCGCCCTTGTCCATTGTCACGACGATGCGCTGGCCAACCAGCTCCTCAAGCGTTGGGCCCGGGGGCGTCGGCTCGGGCGTGGCCGGCGGGACCACTGCAGCCGAGGCTGCAGCCGAGGCTGCGGCCGAAGCGGCAGCCGAGGCCGACGGAGCGGGGGCCGACGGCGCCGCAGATGACACGACCGATGACGGCGAGGACGGCGCAGCCGACGGCACGACAACCTCCCCGCACCCGCCGACGACGAGGGCAAGGGCAGTGAGCAGAACGCGGACTGTGGCAGCGCGTCCCGACATGTGTCAGCCTCCGGGAGAAATCGGTAGCGGATCGCGGCGGCCAGGCCCCCAAACCTCGGCCCCGCAGAACAAAGGACGCGGCACGGGCCGCGAAAGCGACGCGGGATCTGCGGCAAACCCCGTCAGGGCACCCGCCAGCCAGGCGTCAATCTCGGCGAACGTCGTCCAGCGGCGGAACGGCCAGCCGTATTCAAGACACAGCCGCTCAAGCGAGTGCTTCGCAAACACGATGTCGCTGTACCCGGCGGCGTACCGGTCAGACTCGCCGTCACCGATGAACACCACGGCGCGCCCCGCCGCCTGGTGGGCCAGCACGCGATTGCGCTTGCAGGTGCCGCAAGCGAGACAGTCCGGGTTGCCGTACGGAAAGTTGATGCGCGGTCCGCTCTCGGGGAACGTGGTGGACGCGGTGGCCACCGGCACCCAGCCCACGCCGAGGGACGCCAGCGCAGGCTCGATGAAGAAGCCAAACCCGTCCGAGACCACCTCAACCGGGATGCCGGCTGCGCGCGCCCGCTCCGCAAAGGCGCGGAACGCCGGGTCATGCGGCTGGGCAGCTGCTGTCGCCATGAGGCGGGCGGGGTCCGCGGTGATCAGGCCCACCTCCCACTCCATGAGCCCGCGCGACCCCGTCAGCCCCGCGTCGTATTCGGCCGAACGTGCTTCCCAGTCGGCGGTCACGAAGTCGGCCAGGACCATGTCGGTCACATCGGTCTGCGCAATCGTGCCGTCGTAGTCAACGAGGATCGCCAGCGGCGGCTGTCCGCGCAGCAGCGGCGGCACGCTGACGGCGGGCGGGTTCACGACGCCCGTCGGCGCAGCATGGACAGCGGCGACCCGATCGAGCGCTGGCGAGTCAGCCACAAGCCCACCACGATGATCAGCCCGCCCACGATCTGCCCCAGCAGGATGGGCTCCTGCAGGAAGACGAAGCCCAGCAGCACGGCGCCGAAGGGCACCAGCATCTGCGTGGACGACGCGCGTGTCGGCCCAATCACTTCCACGCCGCGCATCACCAGCACGATCGAGATGGCGGCGGCCATCGAGCCGCTATAGACGAGGCCAACCACGGCGCCAAGCGAGATGGCGGAGGGCGGCGAGGTCAGCATCTCAACCACGCCAAACGGCGCCAGGAACAGGATGCCGCCCAGCACCGCCCACGTCGTGGCGCTGAGCGCGTCAATGTCCCGCAGAACGCGGGCGCCGGCCACCGTGTAGACCGCCCAGAGCAGCGAGGCAACCAGCGTGAGGAGATCGCCCAGCAGCGACGAACCAATCGAGATGGCGCTGCCCTGGGCCACCACGATGGCCACGCCCGTGAAGGCAATCAGCGCGCCTGCCAGCTTCGGGGCGGTCAGCCGGTCAATGCTGAATGCGGCGGCCAGCAGCGCGGTAAACACCGGTGCAGCCGCGATGATCAGCGCCGAGTCCCCTGCGGTGACGTGCGTCAGACCGACAGACCAGAAGACCTGGTAGAAGCCCATCCCCACCACGCCAAGACCCAGCAGCTGCCAGCCCACCTTGCCGGGCCATCGGATGGCGCCAAGACGCCAACGCAGCAGGGCGAACAGCGTGACGGCCGCCACCAGGTAGCGCAGCAGCGTGAACGTGAACGGCCCGAAGACATCGAGGCTCGCCTTCGCCACCACAAAGTTGGCCGCCCAGACCACCACCACGAGCAGGAGACCGGCCTCGGCAAGCCGACGATCACGCGCTGAAACATCACGCACGGAAACTTCGCGCACGGAAACAGCAACGCCCGCCGGGAAGGCGGGCGTCGCAAGCGATTCGGAAGCGGCCAGCGCGGGGGCGCCAGCCTCGGGCGTCTCGATCAGGCGCCGTCCTGCTCGAGCTCCAGGCCCTCCTCGTCGTCCTCTTCGGTGAGCTTGAGCCACACAAAGAGGCCGGCAAGCACGACGACCGGGATGACGATGAGCGCGCCGAGGGTGACCCCAAGTGCGACGGCGACGGTCCGCAGAGCCTTCATTGGCCGGACCTCCTCTGCTGCAGCGATGACGAAGGCAACCGGAGCGAGCGCCCGGCGCCAAGCGAGTTATCGCCTCTGATTGTGCCCCGAACGGAACAGGCTGTCACCCATTCTCGACGGAGTGACCCGCATGGCCGGCCCGCGCCCCACCAGATTGGCGATATCGCCGGCCGTGAACTCGGCCAGCAAGTGCCGGCCGCCGGTGCTGCCCTGGGGCAGGACGCGCACCACGTAGGAGCCCTCCTGCTCAAACAGGAAGACATCTCGCGGCTTCTGCTCGTCGATCCAGCGGCCGATGACCCGGAGGGCGCGCTCATACGGGCCTGCCGATGAAGTGGTGGGCTTGCCCGTGCCGCGACGGGCAACCCCCGCCTCCATGAACCGGGTGACGTCGTTCTCGTTGTAGGTATTGGTCTGCTTGACGATGGTTCCCATCGTCTCGGACCACACGCTCGTCGAGTTGCCCACGATGGAGAGACCCTGTATCACGTAGCCCTCAGGAATCTCGAGGATCAGGATGTCGCGCATGCCGCGCGTGTCCAGATAACCCCCGATGGAGCGGAAGACTTCCTCGAAGTCCTGCCGCGGGCTGCCGTCGTAAATCCGCAAGCGCTGGTCCTCCCGGCGTCCGGACTGCGCCTCCCCGCGCTGCACCAGTTGCCGCCTCACAGTCCACCCCCGTGGCCGACGGGCCGTCCGCCTCAGGATCCGGTTGTCAGATCCAGCAGCCCGCGTTCCCGTGCACGTCGCTCGCTGACGCGGAACAGCACGATGGCGGCGAGTGTACTCACGGTCCCAGTGAGCAACAAGACGGCAATCGTCGTGGCGCCATCCGGGACAAGCGTACGGGTGACAGACGCCCAGAGCGATCCCGCCCCGCCTATGGACGAGGAGCCCGAGGGCAGGATGGCGCCTCGGACACCGGCCACCCACCAGGTGACCGGGTTGATCAGGCCGATGACCTGAACCGGCGCGGGAAGGATGGACAGCGGGAACACCACCCCCGACACGAGGAACAGCGCGCCGGCAAACGCCTCCGGATAGGACCACGATTCCTGGCGGGTCTGGAGGCAGATGGCCGCCAGCCCAACGCCAAGCGCAAGGATTGGCGGCAGACCCAGCAGCAGCGTGAGCGCCAGCATCGGCCAGTTGACGGCAGCCAGATCCACCCGCAGACCCAGCACCACCACGGCGAACAGCAGCGCAACGATGGTGCCCATCGCGCCCACGGCCAGCTTGGAGACGCCGCGGCCAACCAGCACCAGCAGGAATGTGGCCGGGCTCACATAGAGGTACTTGAGCATCCGGTATCGCTCCCGGTCGTCCAGCACGGACCAGGCCGGACCAGCGATCCCGGCCATCAGCATCGCCCACAAAGCCGAGCCCAGAACCACAAACGTGCGGATGGCCTCGCCAGCGGCGCCGGTGCCGCCCACGATCTGGACCATGAACACCAGGAGCAGCAGCGAGGCCACGGGCTTGGCCACGGTGTAGATGAAGAACAGGAGCGGGTCGGTCCAGTTTGATTCAACCTGCCAGCCAAGCCGGATGGCGGTCCACAGGTGGCGTCGCGTGTCGGCCAGGCCCGCGCCCTCCGCTCGGGCGGGGTCAAAGCCGTTGCCGTCAAAGGCGGGGTGGCCCGATGCGGCGGGGGCGGGCGCTGTCATCGCGCTCACTGCCAGCGGATCGACAGGCTGCCGCGCGAGCGGGCCATCCGCTCGATGATCCGGATCAGCCGCTGGGAGGCGACAAGGAACACCACGGTCATCACCACGAGGATCAGCGCCTCGATCTGGGGCGGCGGCGTCCCAGCCAGCCCGGGCATCCCGGGGAACGCCAGTTGGCGCATGGCGTCCAGCCCCACGGCAAACGGGACCGTGGCGATGGCCACGGCGCCCAGCGCACCCAGCCGCGCAACCGGGAAGTTGAGCCCCGAGATGAAGTACACAGGCTCAATGGCCAGGTTGGTCAGGTGGAAGGCCTCGCGGCCCCAGAGCAGGAACAGGCTTGCGAGCATCATGCCCAGGCCGTACAGCGCCGACATCGTGAGCAGGAAGACAGGCACGGCCAGCGCCCAGTCCGTGAGGTGGAACTGGACGCCAAAGACCGCCATGGAGATCAGCAGGATGGCGAGCGAGCGCGTGCCGCTCATGATCAGCCCACCCACCGCCATGCCCAGGAGGACCGCCATCAGGCTCATGGGTGCCGCGAAGTAGAGCTCAAGGTTCCCCTGGCTCTTCTCCCAGTACAACTGCCCCGCCATCATCCAGACAACGTTGAGCCAGAACGCCGACATGGCGCCGCCCAAGACCACGAAGCCGACATAGGCCTCCGGCGCCTGGAGCGCCCGATACACCAGCACAAAGGCCGATGTGCCAAGGAATGGCAGCAGGATCTCGAAGAAGACCCAGCTTGGCTCGCGGCCCATCCCGCGGACGCGGGGATAGGCGCGGCCAACCAGCGCGCGAAGGTTTGTCTCAAACGCGCGGCGGCCGGTCCAGTCCGCGTCGGTGCGGGGATCGGCGGTGGTCTCGCGCGTGGGGAAGAGCGTGCTCACCGCTCGGCGGCTTCGGTTGGGTGCGCGCGGTCGCGGTCGGCCCCTTCGTCGGCGGCTTCGGCATCCGCTTCGTCGGCGAAGCCCCGGCCCACCAGCTCCACAAAGACGTCCTCCAGCGTGGGTTCCGACGTGCGCAGCCCAAGCACCCGGCTGCCGGCCTCGCCAAGTGCCGCCATGACGCCGGTGAGCGCGCTGTCGTCGCGCAGCACAAGGTTCACGGCCACGCGCTGCGCCTCGGTCCCGGCCTCCACGTTGTCCGCGGCGAGGGCCGCCGAGACCACACCGGGGAGGCGCGCCAGCACGGCGGGACCGCCGTCCAGCCGGTTGACCTCAAGCCGCAGGACGCTCTCGCGCTGGACTCTTCGCTTGAGTTCGGTGGGGGTGCCGATGGCCAGGATCTTGCCGTGGTCCACGATGGCGATGCGCTCGCAGAGCTCGTCCGCCTCGGCCATGTAGTGGGTGGTGAGCAGGACCGTGCGCCCGGGGACGGCGCCCTTCCAGGCCAGGACCATCTCGCGGACGGCCCGTGCGGCGGAGACGTCAAGCCCAAGCGTGGGCTCGTCAAGGAAGAGGATCCACGGGTCGTTGAGGAGCCCGCGCGCCATGTTCATCTTCTGGCGCTGCCCGGTGCTCAGCGTGGAAACGCGCTGCAGTCGCTGGTCGCCCAGACCCACGGCGTCCAGCAGCTCGTCCACGCGTCGCCAGCCCTCGCGGCTGCCAAGCCCGTAGAACTGGCTAAACATCCAGAGCTGCTCGCGGACGGTGAGGATGCCGTAGCCGGACTGCTCGCCGCCCGCCACCATGTTCATGATCCGGCGGATCTTGGCGGCCTCGGTGGCCACGTCAAAGCCAAAGATGCTGGCCTCGCCCGCGCTGGGCAGCAGCAGCGTGGTGAGGATCTTGATCAGCGTGGTCTTGCCGGCGCCGTTTGGGCCAAGCAGGCCAAAGAACTCGCCGGGCGCAACCTGAAGGTCAATGCCGTCAAGCGCCGTGACGGGCTTTGGCTTGACCGGATAGACGCGCCGAAGCCCTGCAACAGAGATGGCGGGCGGGAGCGTTGCTGTCACGTCAGCGGTCATCGGGCTACCTGCGCGCCAGCTCCACGGCCAGCAGTCCGCCAACCCGGGCATTGTTCACGATGAGGCTGATGTTGGCCGCGATGCTGCGGCCCTCGGTGATCTCGGCCACGCGGGCCAGCAGCCAGGGCGTGGTGGCGGGGCCGTGGATGTGGGCGGCTTCGGCATCCGCCAGGGCCTGGGCCACGATGGCGCGGACGTAATCGTCCGGCAGCGCGTCCGCCTCGGGCACGGGGTTGCAGAGGACGATGCCGGCGTCGAGACCCAGGGCTGCCTGCGCTTCGACGATGCGGGCTGCTGCCTGGATATCGGCGGCCTGGAGTGGCGCCTTGATCATGCTGCGCCGCGCCCAGAAGAAGGGCATCTCGTCTTGGCCCAGGACCACCACGGGGACGCCCTTGGTCTCGAGGTACTCCAGCGTGCGCGGGACGTCTAGGATGGCCTTGGGGCCGGCGCAGACCACGGCGACCGGCGTCCGTGCCAGTTCGTCAAGGTCTGCCGAGATGTCGAAGCTTGGGTGCGCGCCGTCGATGGCGCCGCGGTGGACGCCGCCGATGCCGCCCGTGGCGAAGACGCGGATCCCCGCGGCGTGGGCCGCGATCATCGTGGCGCTCACCGTGGTGGCGGACCAGCCGCCTGCGGCCGCACCCTCGGCCAAGCTGTGGCGGCTGACCTTGCGGACGGAGCCCTTGGGGGCCGTGCCGAGTGCCTCAAGGTCTGCTGCGGCGAGACCCACGAGGAAGCGGCCGTCCTTCATGGCGACGGTCGCCGGGACGGCGCCGCTCGCGCGGATGGCCTGCTCGGACGCCGTGGCCACCTCCACGTTCTGCGGGTAGGGCAGACCGTGGCTGATCAAGGTGGACTCAAGGGCGACAACGGGCTGGCCGCTGCGCAGTGCGTCAGCAACTTCGGGGGCGAGGATGAGGCGGTCTTTGGCAATCACACGGAAAGGGTACGCGAGTGTTCGCGCGGACGCCCGCGCGAGGGTTGCGGCGGGGCCGGGCGGGGCGGTGCGCGTTTGCCGCGCCAGCCGCGTTTGCGTCAAATATCACTCAGGAGCCTATTCGTCGCACCGCCGCGGTCAAATAGTGCTGGGGCGCGGGTTCTGACCCCGAAAACGTGCTGTTCTGGCGGTTTCGGGTCGCGCGCCGTGGTCGAGTAGCTCCGTGAGTCATATTTGACCGCGGCACAGGCTAGCGGCGGCCTCGCGTCCGGATGATGTCGATCAGCGCGACCGCCCAGAGGGTCACCGTCGGAACGACGATCAGCCACGGCGAGACGCCCTCATGCGCGCCACACATCGGCGACGGCGCGAGGCACGGATAGACGTTTTCACCAAGGAACAGA
>CAIXZV010000177.1 GCA_903924005.1 uncultured Chloroflexota bacterium
GCCCCGCCGCGGCGGGATCGACGACGGAGGGGTGCGATCCCAACTTGACCTCGAAGGCGGCCCAGTCGCCGCCGGGCAGCTCGATCACGGCGTCGGCTTCGAGCCCCAGAGCGTCCCGGTAGTGGTGGATCCGCCCTCGGAGCGGACCCGCGAGGATCCGCAGGTCGCGCACGACCAGGGACTCGAACAGCAGGCCCAGCAGGTTGAGGTCGGCGAGCAGGGCGTCCGGGCCGGCCCCGAGCGCCGCCGCCGCCAGAGACGGGTCGGCGAGGTGCCGGACGGGCGATGCGCGCAGCCGCGTCCTGCTCCGCAGGCTGGGGCTCCAGGCCGGGACGTCATCGGTCAGCAGCAGTCGGTCGAGCGCCCCGAGGTAGGCGCGGGCGGTCTCCACCTTCATGGCGCGGTCGGCGCCGGCGTCGGCCGCGAGGCCCTCCGCGCTGACCGGGCACGCGGTCTTCCGCGCGAGCGAGGCGACCAACGCGCGAACGCCACCCGGATCCCGCCGCACGCCGTCGACGCGTGGCACGTCGACCCGATACACGTCCTCGAGGTACCCCTCGTTGAGGAGGGACGCCTGGGCCGGCGTCAGGCCCAGGTTGCCCGGCCAGCCGCCGACCACGATCCGCTCCGCGAGGTCGCCCACCCGGAGCCCGGGATCCGGGGCGGCCACCCGCTCACCCGAAAGCACGCGTGCCAGCGAGACGGTTCCCGCCGAGTGGCCGGCCTCCGCCAGCGACATCGGGCGCATCCGGAGGCGGATGAACCTGCCCGCGCCCGAGTGCCGCCGCGCGTCGTCCCGGGGCACGGACGAGCCTGTGAGCACGAACTGCCCCGGCGCCCGCCGGTCGTCGACCTCGTGGCGCACGAGGTTCCAGAGGTCCGGCACCTCCTGCCACTCGTCGATGAGGCGCGGCGGGTCCCCCGCGAGCACGAAGTCCGGGTCGACCGCGAATGCCTGGCGGGCGTCATGCGTGTCCATCCGGATCTCGCTTGCCGCGGCCTGGCGCGCCGTCTCCGTCTTACCGCAGGCCCGGGGCCCCTCGATGACCACGGCTCCGGCCGCTCCGAGCGCCTCCCGGAGCTGGCCGTCCATCACGCGCGGCCGGTAGCCGCCAATGTGGGCGTTCTCGGTCGTCACGCGGTGATTGTCGCGCGCCACCGCAGAAGCGTCAATCCTAAGGGGCCCAACTGCAGAATGTTGACGGGAGCGAAATGCAGTACTCGCAAGGGAGTCATTCGCACGATTGCATTCGCCGCGCCCTCAGCGGTCAGGCCGGTGACCGAACCGACGATCCGCTCCGCACCCGACATGGGAGCCGCCACACGACAGGGACACTGAGGTCGCTGCTGGAGGTTTGAATCCTCTCGCCCCGACCAAATCCAAGGCGTGACGAAGCCGGGTCCCGTTGTGGCCCGGTCTTCTCATAGCTCGGGCCCGCCTCCCGGGCAATTGCGCACACCGTACGCGGCCACCATTGGTCGGCGCAACGACGGTGTGTACGCTCCGGTGAACGGTAGTGGGTACCGGTGCGTCCTGATGTCAGACCGCCAGCAGAACGATGGCCAGGAGCCCGGAGCGCTGAGGTGTGAGCGTTCCCGCCGCACAGGAATTCCTCGTCTACCGGCCTTCGGATGACCCGACCAGCGTCGACAGTTCATCCTCCCCATGCTTGCTCGATGAGTCTCCGGATCAGATCGGCGGCCGGGCATTCAAGCCGCAGTCGCTCGGGCCCAAACCCCAATGGGCTTAATCCCACCTCGGGGACACCACTCCTCGGCGTAAGCTCATCCGTCAGGTCCGCGCAATCCTTCGCACGCCGCCTGGCGCGACCGTGAGGCTGCCGATGCGACCCGGGAGCCCGGCCAGCATGATGTCGCGGACCTGGCGGGCACCGCCCGCAGTCTTGGTGCCCGCGGGCAACGGGATCAGGCGTCCGTCGCCGCTCCCCGATCGGACCTACAGAACGCGAATGGTGCGTTGACCAGCCAACTGCGGCGGTGTAGCGTTCGCCTTCGGCTGAGTCGACTTCGACTCGGTTCGAGCGATTGCTGGGGGTGCGGGATGGAGTCCCTAGCCGAGTTTCTCGGACCCGTGATTGTCCTCCTCGGACGGACCGTCGGCGCTGAAGCGATTACCCAGGGTCCTTTTCCCCACCAAACGGTTTACGGCGGCCCCGCCGCGCCGGCGCGAGCGGTCGCCGGCGCCGCGACCGGTCTGACCCCTTGAGCGCGGTCGGCCCATCCTCTGGCCCGGTCGGCCCGGCCCTGGCCGCAGTCGCGTTGGCGGCCGGGCTCATTGTCGCTTGCAGCCCCACGAGAGCGCATCCGGTCGGCGACATAAGCGTGCGCAACGAGTCGGCGCAGGCGGTCCGGATCGAGATTGTCCGCCCCGGCGGGCCGATGGTCTGGTTGGTCCCGACATGGCAGGCAGGCGAGTGCCCGGCCGCGGAGATCGGCCTCACCGATCAAGGTGCCGCGGACACGCTCCCGATGAGCAGCGTGAGGGTGTCGGGACCGTCCGTCCCGCAGCCGACCGAGTTCCCCGGGGTTGCAACGCGGATCCAGGCCGGCGGCCTGGCCCTCACGGTCGACGCCGCCGGGGCAGTGCACGTCGAGGCCGCGCAGCCCGAGCTGACGCCCGGCTGCCAGGCCTACCCGCTGAAGGGAGGCCAGTGAACGACCATCCCCATTGACTTGTGGCGACCTCGGGAGCCTTCAAGACCTGCATCGGATGACGGAGAACGAAAGATGTCGATCTCGCGCGCACTGACTGCGCTAGCCGCGCTTGTCATCCTTCTCTCGTGTCCGTGGCCATGAGAAAGTCCCCGCTGGTGGCCACCAGGAAGTCCCCGCCCCTCGATTGACC
>CAIXZV010000178.1 GCA_903924005.1 uncultured Chloroflexota bacterium
AGCCGATGCGCTCCGGCACGACCGCACCACCTCGCCGCTCCGCCAGCCCGTGCTGCGGCTGCTTGCGGCCGAACCGCTGGGCAAGACGAAGTCCGTGGCCGCCGGCACCGTCCTCAGTACAGCCGGGGGTCTTGTCACCACGTCGCCCGATAACCCGGCCGTCGTCATCGGTCCGCTGGGTCCGCTCACGGCGCCCGCCCCCGCCGGGAAGGCTGGCCCGCAGGTGGCCAAGGTTGACGGCGTCGTAAGCGCGGCGTCCTTCCCCGACATCGAGCTGCGCATCCAGGCGAGCAAGACCGATGGCAGCAGCGTTGGCGGGCTCACGGCGGGGGACTTCCAGGTCACCGAGGGCGGGGTGGCGCAGGCCGTGACCGTGATCGCCAACACGGCGCCGGCGGGCAGCCGCGTCCTTGTCATCTACGACACCAGCGGCAGCGTCACGGACTTCTGGGGCACCGCCGCCAAGCGGACGGCGTTTGAGGCGACGCTGGTCAGCACCCTCGTGTCGGCCGCCGCGGCCAACCCGTTCCTCGTCCAGATCATCGGCGTGGGCGACAGCGCGCGCGAGGACCAGTGGGCCGCGCCCGACGCTTCGATCTTGACAGCCGCCCTCGCCGCCGTCGCGTCCAATTCGGACGTATGGGTGACGCTTGGCCGGTCCGTCCCGGCCTCGGGTGCGGCCGCTGCGCTGCTCATCAGCGACAACGTGGTGACCGATCTGCCGGCCGATATCCCGGCGTTTCGCCGCGCGCTCCGCGCCTCGGGTGTGCCGGTGGCGTGCCTGCCCGTGGGCACCGCGGACAAGGCAACCACGGCGATGATCCTGGCGGACGCCGGTGGGCCACGCCTCGACGTGACCTCGCCCACGCTCGCAGCCACCCTGGGCCTGTTTATCGGCGACACGGTTGCCGCCGCGGCCGCCACGAACTACCGACTCCGCTATCGCGCACCCGACGCAGGGCCGGCCGCCCGCGCGGTAAAGGTCGCCATCGCGGGTTCCCCTGCGGCCGTCCTGCCGCTGACGTACACCGTCCCGGCCGTGGCGGACCGCGCCGCGCCGCCGGGGATCGCCGGGATCTACCTCACCATCCGCGTTGGCGACCAGGAGACCGTGCGGCGGCTTGGCGGCGTGCGTGTGTCTGACCGCGGCGTGCCCGCCGATACGGCCGATGCCGCAGCCATCGCCGAGGCCGCGCTGGCGCTGGACGGGCTGCACACGATCAGCTTTGAGCCCGCCTCCACAACGACGGCCCATCTGCTGGATGACCTGATCGGCGCGGCGCTCACCGCCGAGCCCATCGAGACGGCGTGGGACGGCGGACCCGACGCGATCATCGCGGCAAGCGGCGGCTGGCGGCGCTTCCCGGCCACGCTGGCGTGGCTGATGGACCCGGTGCCTGCCGGTTCGAGTCTGGCATCCGGTACGGACCCGGCTGTGGCCCCGGACGGGCTGCGCGTGGTGGTCCTCTCCGATCAGGCTGGTCCGGACGGGATCACCCAGCGGTCCGACGTTGTGCCGGGGCTCAACCGGGCCGTCGGCACCGGCTCGGACGCCGCGGCCGCCTTTGGTGCGGCGATGCGGGCGACCATCGGGATGAGCCTCCGCGAAGCCGACGTGTTCAGCCTGAGCGCCGCCGGGCAGATCGGCAGCGCAAACCTGGTGGCTATCCCCGCGTTGGCGACCGTGGATAGCGTGGCGGCGTGGAGTCCTGCCCAGCGTGCAGACCTGGCGCCGATGGTTGCCGAGTACTCGACGTTCCACCGCTTGGTGCCTGCGTCAGGCGACATCGCCGCCATGTGGGTCATCGATCCCGACACGGGTTCCGCCACGGCGGTTGGCGCCGACGGCCGCGGCTCCGGGACGCTGCTGCCGCCATGCCTCACGCCATCGGGCGGCGGCCAGGCCATGGCGTTCATCTCGGTGTCGATTGCGCTGATTGGCGCGGCGTGCCTCGCCATCGGCAGCAGCGAGCCAAGCTTCGGGTGCGTCGGCGCCGACGTCTTCGGTGCCGTCTCGGCCGGCCTCGCCGCCTTCACCGCGCCGCCCGACATCCCGGGCTCCGCGTTTGGCGCGTTCTCGTACGGCGTGGGGCTGGCCTCGGGCGGCATCGATTCGGCTGCCGGCCGGACGATCATGGCCGTGCTGCTCCTCATCTCCGGCCTCCTGGTCAGCGGCGGCTGCTGAGCGAGGTCGCCTCGGCTTCTGACCGGTCGGCCGCAGGGGCCTTATGGCAACCCGTATGCACCGCATGAGTGGCCGCAGGGCAAGCGTGTGGCGACCGCCCCCAAGGCGACGTCGTTTCGGGCGAGCGCCCTCCCGTGTCGATCCGCGTATGCATGGGGTGACTGCGGGGACGGGTAGCGAGCCTCGGCGCGGGGGAACAAGGGCAAGACGACGTCGCCACGGGACGCGCCAGCCCGTTATGCCCCGCGCAATGCCGGGGCCAAACATGGAGTGAATACGGCCGGCGCCAAGCGATGTGGTGACGTCGTGCCGGCCCCGGAGCAACCCGCGGCGAACGTCGGCGACGAGCCAGGTCAGGCCGCGCCGGCGAACATGTCCGCGAGGCCCGGCTCAACGCGCAGGCGGTTCCGCGCTCGACAGAGCAGCGTCCGCGCGGCTGCATCGGTTCGGCCAAGCTTGCGCGCGATGTCGGGTCCGGAGGCGCCCTGGGCGGCCATGACCACGGCATCGCGGTAGTCGGCCGGCAGCGTCGCCAGCGCATGCCGCACGGTGGTGTCCTGCTCGCGCTGTACCACCTCGGCGTCAGGCTCGCACGGCGTGTCCAGGCGGATAAGCCGCGGCGCCGTTCGGCGCACCACGGTTGAATGTCGCGCCTCGCTGATGATCAGGTTGCTGCAGGTCCGGTACAGCCAGCCAGGCACGTTGTCCGGAGTTCGCCCGGCCCGGATCTCAACGAACAGCCGAAGAAACGCCTCCTGCGTCACGTCCGCCGCCGCTTCTGGGTCCCGGGTCATCCGCTGAGCGACGCCCCGTACGGCGGCCGCGTGATCCAGATACGCCGCCGTCACAACGTCCTCTGCCGTCGCGGTTTGCAGATCCAAGTTGCCGTCCATCCCCATCTCCATTGCTTGGTGATGGGACGACCATGGCACTCGGTACCTGCGGAACCGATGCGGCCGGACTGCGGTAAACCTGCGGTGCGCGAAATCCACGCACAATCGTCGTGCAGAGG
>CAIXZV010000179.1 GCA_903924005.1 uncultured Chloroflexota bacterium
CGGCCGCCTTCACCTCGCTCGACACCTACGCGGGCTCCGCCCAGGAACCGCTGTCCATGAACCGCTGGCTGTACGCCGAGGCCAACCCGGCGACCCTGGTGGACCCCACCGGGCACGACGCGTGCATTGGCCCCGAGTGCGACAACCCGACGGGCGACAACGGCAAGGAGGGCAACGACTACTGCGTCGCCGACTGCGGCGCCTCCAAGACCCAGTTCGGCCCGGGCGATAAGAACTACGCGAAGTACACGCCCCCGCCGGTGAAGGGCTCCGTCACGCCACCGTCGGCGCCCGGGGCGTTCACGGCCGTAACCGTGACGGCGAGCAGTCTCGACACCCTCACGCCGAACCAGCTGCACGCATACGTCGACGCTCGGGCCGCAGCGTGCGCGGGTGCATTGGCCAACATGCCCGGCTGCCAGGACTACGGGTACGCGTGGTGTCGCCAGGGGATGGGTCGCGAGACCTGCCTACAGTGGGCGGGCCTGAAGGACTGGGGCGACCTCGACGGACCGCTCGGCACGTTCGTGGTCGCACCGGCGTCGGCGATCCTCGTGAGCCTCGGCTGGGTCGCGCTGCTGTCCGCGGCCGGGCCCGCCAAGGACGGGCTGTCGGCAAAAGCCCAAACGGCTATCCAGACTGGTACCCGGATCGGCAGCGCACTGCAGACTGACTACTATCACTCGGTTCCCGCGGAATACCTCACCGACATTGCGAAAGGCAGCACGGTGTTCCCGCTTGTAGGGAACGACGGTGTCGTGAGGACACTCGTTCAGATGCCAGCCACTCTGCCCAACGGAGTCTCGGGCCGGGTCGAGTGGATCATTGACACCGCAGGTCAAATCTCCCACGAGTTCTTCGTGAAGGGCGGAACAATCAATGGCAAGCCAATAGTGCCATGAGCCGGCTTGTTGCTCTGGCGATACCTGCAGAGTTCATTAGCCAGCGGGTCGCGCTTTCCCACCCCGAAGTTGACGTCGGGGTCGCCCTAGGCTGGCTCCGGCCAGAGGACGCGGAGACGCTGGCGATTGGCATCAGCGGGTCAGAGAGCGCCGACGTAGGAACCGCCGGTGGCAGCGGGCGCGCGGACCCACGCCACGTCTGGGCAGGTCTCGCGCTCGCT
Source organism: uncultured Chloroflexota bacterium (assembly GCA_903924005.1). Lineage (GTDB taxonomy): Bacteria > Chloroflexota > Limnocylindria > Limnocylindrales > CSP1-4 > CAIXZV01. The sequence goes on from CAIXZV010000179.1 coordinate 1,124, forward strand.
TGGCTATGGGAAGTCAGGGCGACCTACAGCGATCCGCTGACGACGATCGAGCTGATCTGGGCAGACCTTGGATATCCTCCGCAACTCAACCGATTGATTCGCTGGATGCCGCCGGAGGACGGGACACCGGTTGGGGAATCCGGTTTGTTGGCGCGATGGCGGAAGTACGTCGAGGCCACCGCAGATGGTGGCGGCCGCTGACGGGCGGACGCTCATCGAACCCCCAACGACAAGGGCATGCACCACCAGCTTCGGGTACGACTGGGCGAAGCGGGTCGCCTCCGCGTCCCTGCCCGCCGCGTTCGGGTCCGCGGCGGCGTCCTGGTCGTGGCGCGCGGACGGCCTGGTCGCCACCCGAGCGTGGACCTCGGGCGGCAGCGCCGCGGCCTTCAGCTACGACGCGGCCAAGCGCGCGACGGGCCTCGCCAAGGGCAGCATCACCGAGGCGCAGGCCTACGACCGGGCCGGCAACGTCACCGGCGAGGCGCGGTCCC
>CAIXZV010000180.1 GCA_903924005.1 uncultured Chloroflexota bacterium
CCACCAGCCCCTGCTCGTCGCCCAGCCGCGAGGTGACGGCCGCCGCCACCAGGAACAGGACAAGGCCGATATGGGTGAGCAGCGTGGCCATCTTGGTCCAGCGGTTTCGGTCGCCGTAGATGAAGGCGACGCCGCTCACCATCTCCTGGCGAACGCTGAACCGGTGGCGCCGGAGCGTCTTCGCAACCGTGGCCGCGTCCACCCCGGCCATGAGCGCGCGATCGGGCAACCGAGGGTCGAAGTAGGCCTCCGGCTGGACCACGCGGATGTCGGCGCCGGCCCGCCAGAGCCGCGGCAGCCGGTCGATGGTGCAGGCGGTGATCGAGAGGATCAGCACCACCAGCGCCACGCTGAACCAGACCGAGCTGAAGATGTGGAACAACTGGAGCCGGTCGAGGGTGTCCACCACGCCGACACCCAGCGTGGGGTCGTAGGTCTGGTGGAGCTTGTCCAGCTCGTTGGCGTAGTCCGTGGCCGAGCGGAAGGCGAAGCTGGGGAGCTGGCGCAGGACGATGCCCACCACCGCCATCAGGACGATGACGATGATCTGCAGCACCGCGAAGTCAACCGAGGTCAGCAGACCCCAGACGGCATCGGCGAGACGCGAAGGCAGGCTGCGGGCGGGGAGACTCCGCATGCGCACGGCGTGGCGGTGGCGCTAGGCGATGACGCCCTTAGCGCGTGCCCCACTGGTAGGACTGCTTCATCAGCCGCAGATACACAAACGTCTCCGTCTCGCGGACGCCGGGGATCTTCCGGAGCCTGCCCGACAGGAACTGCAGCAGCGCCTCGTTGTCTTCGGCGACGCACTCCACAAGGATGTCGTACGTGCCGGCGGTGACCACCACGTAGTCCGTCTCCGGGAACTCCGCGATCTGCTCGGCCACCTCGATCAGACGGGCCGCCTCCACCTTGACGCCAATCATGGCCCACTGCTGGAACCCAAGCTTGAGCGGGTCCGTGACGCCGACGATCTGGAGGATCCCCTTGTCGATCATCCGGTTTGTCCGGGCGCGGACAGCCGCCTCAGACACGCCAAGATCAGCAGCGATCTGGGTGAACGGCCGACGCCCGTCTTCCTGCAGCTGCTCGATGATCCGCTTGTCCAGCTCCGACACGTCGAAGCCTTTCCCGGTGCGCGTGCGGCCCTCGCCGGTGGTCATCCGTGGAACCCTCGGGTGTGGTGTGCTGCCGGGACCAGGGCAACCAGGGCATGGTCACCACAAGCAGCGTCGGGCGCGGATGCTAACACCTTGCGCCCAAGGTGCCGCAGCGTCCCGGCGGACGGTCCGTCAGCCGCGATCGAGCAACTCAAGGACCGGCACAAGCGCGGCCACGGACGCCTCGGTGATGGGGTCCACCACAAGCTGCACGTGCCCGATACCGGCGGCGGCATAGGCGCGCAGTTCCTCGGCCATCTCCTCGGCGGTACCGGTCAGCGGCGGCACGTCCATCCGCTCACTTGTGTCGCCCATGATGCGGCCGGCGCCACCGGGCACCTGCACCTGCACGGCAACGGTCCGCTCAATCGCGGCAGGGTTGCGCCCGGCACCGGCCGCCGCCGCGTCCACGATGGCCCGGAGCCGCGCCACGCCCGCTGGCGAGTTGCCCGTGTCTGCGTACCACGCGTTCCACGCGTCCACGTACGGGATGGTTGCCGCAAGCATCCGGGTGCCCGATGACCCAATCAGCAGCGGCGGTCCGCCCGGCCGTGTCGGCCGCGGCAGCAGTTCGGCGTCGCGCGCCTCATAGAACTCGCCCGTGAAGTCAATCGACCCGTGCGCCAGCAGCGTCCGCACAATCGTGAACGCCTCTTCAAACCGGGCGATCCGCTTGTCAAACGGCTGGCCCAGCGCGGCGAACTCCGTGGCGTTCCAGCCCGCGCCAAGCCCAAGCACCAGGCGACCGCCAGAGATCTCATCCACGGTGGCGGCCTGCTTGGCAAGCATGAACGGGCTGTGGAAGGCGGTTGCGGCGACGAGCGGCCCAAGCGTGACGCGGCTGGTTGCCTCGGCCAGCCCGGCCAAGGTGGTCCACGCCTCCCACGGGCCTCGCGTCTCGCCGGATGCAAACCGGTAGAGAAGGTGGTCGCCAAACCAGATGGAGTCGAACCCGGCCTCCTCGGCCAGACGGGCGATGGCGCGCAGTTCCGGCCAGCGGACCTCGCGCTCCACTTCGGGAAGCTGGATACCGACGCCGATGGGGCGTCCAGGCTTTCGGGGGATCATGCAGGGACGCTACCGCATACGTGGCGGACATGCCTATCTCGTGGGGGGTCATGCGGCCCCTCATCTGGCCCGGTCAGGGAATAGACCGGCGCCCTTGGAGGCGCAGATACTCACGGTTCACGGACCACGCAGGTGGCCCGGTGATGGAGAACCGCATGCGCGTCAACGCCTGGCAGGAGCGGCGCGGTGTGGCCAGCGTCATGACGGGCGCCATGGCCATCCCGTTGTGGCTGACCGTTGCAGCCCCAACACGCGCTGCGGCAGACGGCGCCGCACTGGTGAGCGGGATCGAGCTCTGGCAAATCGTCATCGGCGTCGTGGCAGGGCTCGCCTTGGTCTTGGCGATCACGGCCATCGTCCGCGGGACGCCAGCCGCGCGGATCAGCCGGCTGCTCTCGCGCAGCGAGCACGAGCGCCAGGCGATGCGCAGCCGGTATGCGCAGCTTGTGGAGCAGGCGCTGGACATCTTCCTGCTGGTGGGTCCCGATGGCCGCATCCGCGACGCAAACACGGCGGCGCTGGCCGCATACGGGTACGAACGCCACGAGTTTCTCGCGATGCAGGCACGCGATCTGCGGGCGCCGGGCCACATGGGCGACTTCGAGGCACGCTGGGCCGAAGCCGCAGCGCCCCGGGGTGCCCGCTACGAGACCGTCCACCGGCGGCGGGACGGCTCCACGTTCCCGGTGGAGATCAGCGCCACGGTGTTTGGCGACGTGGGCGAGGAGCATCGGCAGTTGTTTATCCGCGACATCTCCGCCCGCAAGGCCGCCGAGGCCGAGGTGAGCCGACTCAATGCGGATCTTGAGCGGCGCGTCGAGGACCGCACCGCGCAGTTGGCCACCGCCAATGCCGAACTTGAGACCTTCTCCTACTCCGTCTCCCACGACCTGCGGGCGCCGCTGCGCAGCGTGGTGCGGTTTGCAGAGTTGCTGGACAACCGCTACGGCGACACGATGGATGAGACGGCCGGGCACTACGTGGACAACATCCTGACCGCAAGCCACCAGATGGGCGACCTCATCGGCGACCTGCTGGAGTACTCGCGTCTGGGCCGAAGCCGTGTGGACGTGGGTCCGGTGCCGATGGCGCCGCTGTGCAGCGAGCTGGCGGCGATGTTTGCCGAACGCGTTGCCGAAGCCGGCGCCGTGTTCACGCTGCCCGCGCATCCGCCCACACCCGACGCGGACCAGACGCTCCTGCGCCAAGTGCTGGTGAACCTCGTGGACAACGCAATCCTGTATCGACGTCGAGACAGCACGCCGGAGGTGGCGGTGACCGCCGTCCAGGTCGGGCAGGCGGTGGTAATTGCCGTGACCGACAACGGCATCGGCATCGCGTCCGACGCGCAGGAGCGCATCTTCGAGGTCTTCGCGAGGCTCCACACCGAAGCCGAGTATCCGGGAACGGGTGTCGGGCTCGCGTCAGTGCGCAAGGCGGCTCGGCGGATGGGCAGCGATGTGACGGTGACCTCCACGCCCGGCGCGGGGGCACGGTTTGAGCTGCGGCTGCCGCTTGCCGCTGTCCAGCCCAGCGCACCGCCGGAGCAGACGGAGCCGCCGGAGCCGCCAGACGCACCGCCTGAGCGGTATGTCGCCATTGCCGTCGGTGCGGGCCTGTGATCGGTGACGTGCCCCTCAGGGTCTTGCTGGTTGAGGACAACCCGCTTGACGCCGAGCTTGTGTCGATTGGCCTTGCCGACGAGGGCTTCAACTTCACGATGACCCGCGTCGAGACCGAGGCCGAGTACCGTGCCGAGCTGGCCCGCCGTCCGGACATCGTGCTCTCGGACTGGCGGCTGCCCCGGTTTGGCGGCCTCGAAGCGCTCAATATCCTGCGCGAGACCGGGCTCGGCCTGCCGTTCGTCATCGTGTCGGGCAGCATCGGTGAGGAGATGGCGGTGGACGCCCTCCATGCCGGTGCCGATGACTACGTGCTCAAAGACAGTCTCGCACGTCTTGGCGCGGCAGTGCGCCGGGCGCTCGCAGACCCTCGCCAGCGAGCGGAACGCGAACGTGCAGACGCAGAGCTGCGGCTGGCCGCCACGGTCTTTGAGAGCATCGGCGAAGGCCTGATGGTCACCGATCCTTCGGGGACCATCCTCGCGGTCAACCGGGCCTTCGAGGAGATCACGGGCTACTCGGAGGCAGAGGCCATCGGCGGCAACCCGCGGATGCTCAGGTCCGGGCGCCACGATGCCGCGTTTTACCGCGCCATGTGGTCATCCATCAACGCCGCAGGCCGCTGGCGCGGGGAACTGTGGAACCGGCGCAAGAACGGCGGCGTGTACCCAGAGTGGCTCACGATCAACGTGGTCAAGGGGGCCGACGACCAAGTGCTCCACTACGTCGCCGTGTTCCGCGACGTGGGCGAGGTGAAGCAGGCACAGGCGCAGATTGACTACCTCGCCCACCACGATGCCCTCACAGGGCTGCCAAACCGGATCCTGCTCCATGACCGGATTGACCAGGCGCTCCGGCGTGCACGCGCCGAGGCCACCCCGGTGGCGGTGCTGATCCTTGACCTTGACAGCTTTGGCGCCGTGAACGACGCGCTTGGCCCGGCGCTGGGCGACGAGATGCTCTGGGAGGTGGGCCGGCGGATCGGCGAGGAGTTGGGCAGCCGCGACAGCGTGGCGCGTCTTGGCAGCGACGAGTTTGCCGTGGTGCTGGACGATCCGGCGCAGGTGGTCTCGGTGGCGCGCAGCCTGCAGGAGCGGGTGGCGGCGCCCGTGGAACTGGACGAGCGGCAGGTGGTGGTCACCGGATCCATCGGGATCAGCCTCTTCCCGGACGATGCCAGCGATGCGGGCCAGCTGATCTCCCACGCGGAGACCGCGCTGCGCCAGGCCAAGGCGCAAGGTCGCGAGTCCATCGGGTTCTTTGAGGCGGGTCTCGCGCGCGAGTTTGAAGAGCGCCTGGCCCTCGAGAGCCTGCTGCGCGGCGCCGCCGGCCGAGGCGAGCTCATCGTCCAGTACCAGCCGCAGATCTCGTTTGCCGACGGTTCGCTGATGGGCGCGGAGGCGCTTGTCCGTTGGCGTCATCCCGAACTGGGCGTGGTGCCCCCAGCGGTCTTCGTGCCGCTGGCCGAGGAGATTGGCGTGATTGGCGATATCGGCGCCTGGGTCATGCGTGCCGCCTGCCGTCAGGTGGCCGCTTGGGACGCGGCAGGGTTCCACCTGCCGCACGTCGCTGTCAACCTGTCCGCCCAGCAGCTGGACCAGCCGGATCTGGCCGAGAGCGTGCGCAGGATCCTCGGGGAAGCGGCCCTGGCGCCTGAACGTCTTGAGTTGGAGCTGACCGAGACGGTGGCGATGCGAGGCACCGCGGAGGCCACCGCCACGCTTGCCGCCCTCCGCGAGATCGGCGTGGGTCTGGCGATGGACGATTTCGGCACCGGCAAGTCCTGGTGGGACCAACTGCGCCGGATCCCGCTTGACTGCGTGAAGATCGATATCTCGTTTGTGGCCGCCATCGGGCTGGACAAGGCAAGCGAAGAGGCCATCAGGGCAATGGTTGTGTTTGCGCGCAACCTTGGCTTGCAGACCGTCGCGGAGGGCGTCGAGCAGGCGCCGCAGGCCGCGTTCCTTCGTGAGGCCGGGTGCGACGTTGGGCAGGGGTACCTGTTTGACCGGCCGCTGTCAGCAGAGGACATGGTCCTCGGGTACGCCCAGGGGGCGCCGGGGAGGGGCGGCGGGGCGCGCTAGGTTGGGCTGCGCCGGGGAGCTCCGCGCCACGCGGGCCGGGGAGCGGCCCAACTGCGCGGTGGGCGCGTTAGGTCGGCCCATCCTGAACCCATCTGCGCGCTGGCAGGCCCCGGCACCGCGCACGTGGCAACGGAAACGGCCCAAATGCTTCACCACTGCGCAGTTGGGCCACCCAGCGGACCGCTGGCCTCGGAACGCAACGCGTGGGTCGGCGGGCCGGGTCGGCGGGCCGGGGCGGGCCAGACGGCCGGGGCGGGCCAGACGGGGAGCTCCGCGCCACGCGGGCCGGGGAGCGGCCCAACTGCGCGGTGGGCGCGTTAGGTCGGCCCATCCTGAACCCATCTGCGCGCTGGC
>CAIXZV010000181.1 GCA_903924005.1 uncultured Chloroflexota bacterium
CATCACCAACGTGCCTACGACGGGGCTCTACCAAGGGGACTTCCGGGCGCACATCGACGCCACCAACCTTGGCTACCCGCGCGAGGTAGACCTGGTCCGCATGTGCCGCGAGCGGGACGTCTTCACGCTTGCCTACGCGTTCTCCCCGGACGAGGCGCGGGCGATGGCCGCGGCGGGCGCCGATGTCATTGGCGCGCACGTTGGCCTCACCTCCGGCGGCTGGATTGGCGCCAAGCAGGCCATGGATATCGAGGCCGCCTGCGCCTCCACCCAGGAGATGCTGGAGGCGGCACGCTCGGAGCGGCCGGACGTGCTGGTTGTGGCCCATGGCGGCCCGTTTGAGGACCCCGAGTCCGTCCGCCGCGTGTTTGAGACAACTGACGTCGTGGGCTATCTGGGCGCCTCGTCCATCGAGCGGCTTCCCGTGGAGCGAGCGGTCTCGGGCGTGGTGCGCGAGTTCAGCGCGCTCCCGTTCCGTGGGGTGATCCCGCCCATCGGCCGCTGAGGCCCGGCCCGTGTCGGACACCGGAGGCAAAGCGATGGAGCCCGGGCAGACGCCGTGCGTTGCCCTCGTGGGCACGCTTGACACAAAGGGCCGCGAGTACGCGTTTGTCCGTGACCGGCTCAGGGATGCCGGCGTGGGGGCCATCGTCATCGACGTGGGCGTCCTGGGCGAGCCGCCCTTCGTGCCTGACGTCACCGCCACCGACGTGGCACGGGCCGCGGGCGTCAACCTTGCGGACCTGCGCTTTGGCCGCGAAGGGAGCGACACCCGCGCCGTGGCCCTCGCCGCGATGGGGAGGGGCGCCATCGTCATCGTTGGCGACCTGCTCGCGACCGGTGCCATCGACGGCGTCATGGGGCTTGGCGGCTCCGGTGGCTCCACGGTTGTCTCCGACGCGCTCCGCTCCCTGCCGGTGGGCGTTCCAAAGCTGCTTGTCTCCACGATGGCCGCGGGCGATGTGCGCGGCTTTGTGGGGATCAGCGACATGACCCTGGTGCACCCGGTGACCGATGTCGCCGGGCTCAACCGCGTCTCCCGGCGGGTGCTGGCAAACGCGGCCCACGCGATGGCCGGGATGGTGAGGTTCCACTACGACCCGGCCGCGGCAAGCGCACCACTCGTGGCCATCACGATGTTTGGGGTGACAACGCCCGGCGTCCTCGCCATCCAGGACGGGGTGGAGGCGATGGGCTTTGAGACCATCGTCTTCCACGCAGTTGGCTCGGGCGGGCGGGCCATGGAGGAGATGATTGACCACGGGCTCATCGACGCTGTCATCGACGTCACCACCAGCGAACTCACCGATGAGCTGCTGGGCGGCATCTTCCCCGGCGGCCCCCACAGGCTTGAGGCGGCCGGGCGGATGGGCATCCCGCAGGTGGTGGTGCCCGGAGCCCTTGAGGTGCTCAACTTCGGGACGCGGGACTCGGTCCCGGCCCGCTTCGATGTGCCCGAGCGTCCGCTCGTGATCCACAACCCGTCCGTCTGCGCGGTGCGGACCAACCGCGAGGAATCGGTTCAGCTGGGCGCGATCCTCGCCGCAAAGGTAAATGCGGCGGTGGGTCCGTCCGCGGTGGTGCTGCCTCTGGGCGGCCTCTCCAAATACGAGCTTCCCGGCGGCCCCTTCCGCAATCTCGACCTTGACGAGGCGCTCTTTGCGGAGATCCGCGCCACGCTGCGCCCGGACATCGTCCTGCGCGAGGTGGACGCCAACGTCAACGACCAGGCGTTTGTGGACGCCATCCTGGGTGTATTCCGGGAGCGGTGGACCTGCGTCCGGCCGCTGCCCGCCAAGAAGGAGGGCGCATGACGCTCGAGACGATGCTGGCGCCGCTGCGGGCGAAACGGGCTGCTGGCGAGGCAATCGTCGTTGCCGGGGTTGGCAGCGGGATCACCGCCGCGGGCGCCAAGGCCGGCGGGGCCGACCTGCTGGCCACCTACGGGACCGCTGTGTACCGGATCCTGGGCGTGCCCACGGTCCTGGCGTTCCTGCCGTACGACGACGCCAACAAGCTGACGCTTGGGCTGCTGCCCGAGATCGTGGAGCGTGCGGGAGACCTGCCGGTGGTGGGCGGGCTTGGCGCGCACGATCCCCGTCGGTCCCTCGCCTGGCTGGTGGGGGCCGCCCGGGATGCGGGCGCCTCGGGCGTCACCAACGAGCCCTTTGCCGGGATCTACGGACCCACCTTCCGCGCGGAGCTGGAGCGGAGCGGCTACGGCTTCAGCCGCGAACTGGAGATGCTCAGGCTTGCCGCTCGCGAGGGGATGCTCACCCTTGGCTGGGCCTTTGATCCTGACGAGGCGCGCCGCATGGCCGAAGCGGGCATTGACGTGATTGGCACGATGACCGGGATCACCGGTGCCGGGAACGATGCGGGCGCCATTGACGAGTTTGGCGCGATGGTCCGGGCGGCCCGCGACGAGCGCCCTGACGCCATCGTGCTACTGCACGGCGGCCCGCTTGTGGATCCGCCGTCCGTGGCGGCGGCTCTGGCCGCAACCGGCGCCGACGGCTACGCCACGGGCTCCAGCGCCGAGCGCGGCCCGGTGCTTGCCGGCGTGCGCGATGCGGTGGCGGCCTTCAAGGCGCTCCGGACAAACGCCGCGCGCTGAGACCGCGGGCCTTAGCGCCCCCAGCCAAACACGTCGCGGATCACGCTCCAGCGCGGCTGCTGCACGGCGGCAGTCTTGCCGGTGATCCAGTAGTCGTACTGCGCCTGCTGGTCGCCCGACGCCTGTTCTATGGTCAGCCAGTTGTTCACAAGCCCCAGCCACGCGGGCTCGCCCTTCCGGACCGGATAGGCGAGGAACAGCGGCGGCTGCGCAAACTCGGGCACCACCACGGTGTAGCGCGGGTACATCAGCGTGTACGCCGAGCCCTCCTCCGCCGAGGTGAACAGCACATCAGCGGCCCCCGGATTGCGGAAGAAGTCGAGCCCGCTTGCCAGTTCCACCACATGCATGGTGGGGTTGGTGGCGCGCAGGACGTCGGCGTAGTAACTCCCCTTCTCCACGGCGATGGTCCGTCCCGCCGCCCGTGCCAGCCCCTCTTCGGTCCGATAGTCGTCGGCCTGTGCGGTTGGGGCGACAACCGCCACGTGCAGCGTCATGTAGACCGTCGAGAAATCCACCACCTGGTACAGCGACGGCGTCAGGTCCACCGCACCCATCACGATGTCCACGGTGCCATCGTCAAGCTGTGCCGCAAAGTCCTGCCGGTCCACCGGGATGAACTCGATGCTGGTGCTCTCCACCATCTGGGCCAACACCAGCGCGCGCTCCACATCAAAGCCCACAAGGTCGCCCTGCGCGTTGAAGAACGAGAACGGCAGGGCGTCGGGCGCATAGCCAACGCGCAGAGCGCCGCGCTCTTGGATTGCCGTGAGCAGGTCTGCGCCAGCCGGGC
>CAIXZV010000182.1 GCA_903924005.1 uncultured Chloroflexota bacterium
GACTCGATGGGCGACGTCTTCGTGATGCCGCTCAAGATGATCGGCAAGTCCATCAACAGCATCGACAAGGCCGATCTGGACCAGGCCCGCACCATCCTGCTGGACCTCGCCCCGCACATCCTCGCGCTGGACTCGGACACGTACCAGGCCAAGCTCTCAAGCGAGGAGGCCGTCCTCTGCCTTGGCTGGACGGGACCGCTCGTGGCGATGCGGGCCGACCCCAAGACGGCCGACGTCAGGTACGTCGTGCCCAGCGAGGGCACGCTGTTCTGGCTGGACACCTGGGTGATGGTGGCGAACGCCCCGCACCCGAACGCGGCGTATGCGTGGCTGAACTACGTCCACGAGCCGCAGGTCCAGGCCGACGAGACCAACTTCACCGGCTACGGCTCGCCAAACGACGAGGCCAAGAAGTTCATCGATCCCAAGATCCTTGCGGATCCGGCCGTCTTCCCGCCTGCTGACGTCATGCCGCGTCTCGAGCCCGCCGTTGACCGGTCGAGCAACCAGCAGCGCATCGACATCTGGCAGGAGTTCAAGTCCAAGATCGGCAAGTGACGGCGGGGCCACCCCCGGCACCTAACGAGCGGCGCCACACGTGACAGCCACACCAGCAAGCGCGAAGAGCAAGGGCGGTCGGAAGGGTCCGTCCGCCCTGCTCACCTCTGTCCTGGTCCTCCCGGCCGGGCTCTGGTACCTCTTGCTGCTCGTGACGCCGCTCATCATCGTCACGGTCTTCAGCTTTGGCGTGCGGGCGAAGAACGGCGGCTATTCGCCGGCCTTCACGTTTGACAACTACATCAAGCTCATTACGCAGCCGCAGCGGCTTGAGCCGTTCTTCACGTCCATCTGGATGGCGCTGGGCGGCACCATCGGCTGTCTGCTTGTGGGGCTGCCGCTGGCGTACTTCATCGCCACCCGCGCCCGACGGCGCAAGGGCCTGCTGATCCTGATGCTCGTCATCCCGTTCTGGACGAGCTTCCTGATCCGGACCTACTCGTGGCTGATCATCTTGGGCAAGGACAACCTCGGCGGGATGATCGGGACGCTCATCGGCAACCCGGACTTCCGCATCCTGGGGACGCCGTTCGCGGTGCTCCTGGGCCTCGTGTACGGGTACCTGCCGCTGATGGTCTTCCCGCTGTACGTCACGCTGGAGCGGATGGACCGTACGCTCGTTGAGGCGTCAAAGGACCTTGGCGCGGCGCGCTTGGCCACCTTCCGCCAAGTGACGCTGCCAATCGCGCTCCCGGGCCTCATCACCGGCAGCATCCTCGTCTTCATCCCGATGATCGGCGAGTACGTCATCCCGGCGATCCTGGGCTACGGCCGCACGTTCCTCATGGGCAACGCGCTGGTGGACGCGTTCCTCCAGACGCGGGACTGGCCCTTTGGCTCCGCGATGGCGGTGGGCCTGATCCTCGTGATGCTGGTGACGGTCAGCGTGTACGTCTGGTTCGTGAACCGCGGCCGGATCACGCGCGACGTGAGCGTCCTGTGAGCGCCGCGACGCCCGCCACCACGCCTGTCGCAGCGCCCGCCGCAGCGCCCGTCGTCAGGCGCGGGCGCGCCGGCAAGGACCCGTGGGCCTGGGTGGTGGAGGCTTGGCTGCGCGGCCACGCGAGCCTCGCGTACGCCTTCCTGTACCTGCCCATCGTGATCGTCGTGGTGTTCGCCTTCAACGACAACAAGCTCGCCACCACCTGGACCGGGTTCTCGCTCAGGTGGTTCGGCGAGGTCTTCAAGGACCAGGTGGTGCAGGCCGCACTGCGGAACAGCTTCTCGGTTGCCATCCCCACGGCCATCCTCTCCACCACGTTTGGGACAATGGCCGCGCTTGGCCTCCAGCGGACGCCGCGGCGCTTCAAGATGGTCTTTGACGCGCTGACCTACATTTCGATCATCGTCCCCGAGATCGTGATCGCGCTCTCGACGCTGGTCATGTTCGCCTCAGGGTTTGAACTGCTCCAGTCCACCACCGGCATCAAGCTCCAGATGGGCGTCCCCACGATCGTGGCCGCGCACATGCTGTTCAACATCAGCTTTGTGCTCCTGCTGGTCCGGGCGCGTCTGGACGGCATGGACCGGACGCTGGTGGAGGCATCCTTTGACCTCTACGCCTCGCCATGGCGCACGTTCCGGCAGGTCACGTTCCCGCAGCTGCTGCCGGCCGTGGTGGCCGGGTTCCTGCTGTCGTTCACATTCAGCTTTGACGACTACGTGATCACGTCGTTCGTGTCGGGCCCCGGATCGTCCACGCTGCCCATCTTTATCTTTGGCCAGGTCAAGCGCGGCGTGACGCCGGAGACCAACGCAGTGGCCACGATGATGCTCTTCTTCACGCTTGCGATGCTGGCGGTGGGCCAGTTCACGCTGGGCCGCGCGTCGCGCAAGACGGGCGGCAGCGGTACGGGCGGCATGGCGGGGATGATCGCCGAGCAGGCGTAGCCCGCCGACGTCAGGCCGGGAGTGACAGCCCCGCGTCGTCCGCAAGGATGGCCGCCATGTCGGTCCGCTCCCACGGCAGATCCAGATCCGGCCGGCCAAAGTGGCCGTACGCCGCGGTCTGCTTGTAGATGGGCCGCAGCAGGTCCAGCCGGTTGATGATGGCGCGCGGCCGCAGGTCGAAGTGGCGGTTCACGAGCGCGAGGATCTCCTGGTCCGGGATGCGCCCCGTGCCGAAGCTCTCCACCGAGAGGGAGAGCGGCCTTGCGATGCCGATGCCGTAGGCAACCTCGATCTCAAACCGGTCCGCGATCCCGGCCGCCACGATGTTCTTCGCCACCCAGCGCGCGGCATAGGCGGCCGAGCGGTCCACTTTGGACGGGTCCTTGCCGGAAAACGCTCCGCCACCGTGGCGGGCCATGCCGCCGTAGGTGTCCACGATGATCTTGCGCCCGGTCAGACCGGCATCGCCCATTGGACCGCCCGTGACAAAGCGGCCAGTGGGGTTCACGTGCATCACCGGGTCCAGGCGGCGCAGTTCCGCCGGGATGGTGGGCAGGATCACGTGCGCGATCATGTCCGCGCTGATCTGCGCGTGCTCAGCCTCTGGATCATGCTGTGTGGAAAGCACCACGGTGCGCACGGCAACGGGCTTGCCGTGGTCGTACTCCACGGTGACCTGCGTCTTGCCGTCCGGCCGCAGATACGTGACGGCTTCAGCCTTGCGGACTTCCGCCAAGCGCCGCGCCATGCGATGCGCCAGCGCGATGGGCAGCGGCATCAGCTCCGGCGTCTCGTTGCAGGCGAACCCGAACATCATCCCCTGGTCGCCGGCGCCCTGGTCGTAGTCCTCCGCGCGGTCCACGCCGCGGGCGATATCTCCCGACTGCTCCTTGACGCTGACCATGGTCCCGCAGGTCTCATAGTCAAACCCGTAGTCCGACCGCGTGTAGCCGATGTCCTTGACCGTCCTGCGGACGATGTCCTGGAACTCCACGTACGTGGACGTGGTGATCTCCCCAAACACCAGCACGAGGCCGGTCGTGGTGGACGTTTCGCACGCGACACGCGCCCGCGGATCCTTCTCGAGGATGGCGTCAAGGACGGCGTCTGAGATCTGGTCGCACATCTTGTCCGGGTGACCTTCGGTCACGGACTCCGATGTGAAGAGATAGCCGCTGGAGTCGAGAATGCTCACAAGTTCTCCGCGCAAGGATCAGGGGCGGACAGGACGCGAGAGTATCACCGGGCCTGTGACACAAGTCTGTCACGCGGAGACCGCGATGCGCCGGCGGTTCAGACCAGACCCGGGACTTCGACGATGTCGATACCGTCAGCTGGCGTGAAGCCAAAGACGCGGCCGAGGAACCCAAGCTCCGTACGCAGCTGCGTACGGCGCGAGTCTGCCCGCCGGAACCCGTGGCCCTCGCCCTCAAAGCGCACCGCAACAAACGGCACGCCCGCAGCGGCAAACCCGGTCTCCATGGTGTCCAGCTGCGACGGCGGGACCACCTTGTCGTCCATGCCCTGGAAGAGGAGCACCGGCGCGCGGAAGCTATCGAGGTAATGGATCGGGGAGCGCTCGGCAAAGACGGCCCGGCCCTCTGGCCAAGGCGCCAGCAGCCCCTCGTCGTAGCGGCTCTCAAACTTGTGGCCGTCCAGATGGATCAGCGCGAGGTTTGCAATGCCGAAGAGGCTGATCCCCGCTGCAAACACGTCCGGCCGGAAGGCCAGCGCCGCGAGCGTGGTGTACCCACCGGCACTCCCGCCGCGAATGGCAACCCTTGCCTGGTCCACATCACCGCGCGCCACGAGGTAGCGCGCCGCCGCCACACAGTCGTCCACATCGACGATCCCCCACCGCCCCTGCAGCGCGTCGCGATACGGTCGGCCGTAGCCGGTTGAGCCGCGATAGTCCACGTCCACCACGGCAATCCCGCGCGACGTAAACATGGCCCGCTCAAGCGAGAGTGCGGATGATGCGGCGCTGGTTGGCCCGCCGTGGGCGATGACGACCAGCGGCGGCAGGTCACCGTCCGAGCCTCTGAAGGCCGCGTTCACAGGCGCGAAATACAGCGCGTGGGCCGTGGCGCCATAGGTGGTGTGAAAGGTGATGGGCTCGGCGATGGGCAGATAGCCGGCGCCCGGCAGCGCCCCGACGGATCTCGCCAGCACGCCAGCAGGCTCCGCAGTACCCGTGTGCAGACGCACGAGTACAGCCCCATCGTGCGGACCGGCGGCGATCACCACGGCGGCATCCCCACAAACCCGCACGCCGTCAAACTCGGTGAAGGGCGTCTCCACCTCCACCACCTCGCCGTCGGCAGCGATGCGCAACAGCCGGTCCCGCCCGCCAGAGCGCGCGGCCGCAACGATCCCCCCGTCGGGCGCGAAGGCGTACCAGGAGATGTCGAAGTTCCAGGCCGTGCCGCCAACCTCGGCGTCCATCGGCGCGATAGCCCTGGCCGAGGACCCGGCGCCCTCCGGATAGGCGTAGAGGTTCCACCAGCCAGTCTCGTCCGAGGCGGCGTGGAGCACCCCTGCTGGCGACCACTCCGGCTGCACGATGGACACCGAAGGTCCGCCAGCCACCGTCCGCGCCTCACCAAGCAAGCCGTCCGACAGTACCGGCGCAACCCGCAGCCGCGTCCCGTCCCACGGCATGCGCGGGTGGTCCCACTCAATCCAGGCCAGCAGCGCGCCGTCCGGCGACGGACGCGGGGACGACACAAAGTCCAGACCGACAACCAGCACGCGGCCGGCGCCGTCGGACCCGTCCAGCGCAACCGTGACGATCTCGTTGACCACCAGCCGGTGGTCGTCCGGCGCCGCCGCGTCATGCGTCTCGCGCACCGCGTACAGCCGCTGTGCTGCCGGGTCAAACCGCAGATCCGCGTACCGCCACGGCCCATCGGGCGTGAGCGGCGCGGGCTCCGCCAGACCCTCGGGGTCCGGATCAAGGCGCCAGAGCCGCCCATCGGTCTGCGAGGACATCACCACGCGGCCGCGGTCCGCGGTGTAGGAGCCGCCGCCGTACTCGTGAACACCGTTGCCAACGCGGAACGGATCCGGTGTCAACTCGCGGGTGACCCCGTCAAGCCCGTGGCGAAGCAGCGTCCGGCGCCCGCGCTGGGCGGCCCGGCTCTCCAGCCAGTAGACGTCGTCACCGTCAAGCCACGGCTCGCTGAGGCCCACCACGGACCCAGACACAAGATCGGGCCCGATGGGCGACGACCAGCTGCCGTACGGCGCAACTCGCAGTTCAGAATCGCCCATGGCAGCGGCTAGGTGCCGTGCTTCCAGGAAGTAACGTACTCGACCTGCTCGGCGGTCATTGGGTCAAGCGTGATGCCCATCGAGGCGAGCTTCAGGCGTGCGACCTCGGCATCGATGGCCTCCGGCACGTTGTAGACCTGCGGGGCCAGCTCCGCGTAGTGCTTGGCCACGTACTCGGCCGACAGGGCCTGGTTGGCAAAGCTCATGTCCATGACCGCGGCCGGATGGCCTTCGGCGGCGCCAAGGTTGACAAGGCGGCCCTCAGCAATGAGGTTCAGCCGCTTGCCGCCGATCTCGTATTCCACGACATTCGGTCGCACGTCGCGCTCGTGGCCCTCGGCCATTGCCCGCAGCGCCGGCAGATCCAACTCCGCGTCAAAGTGGCCGGAGTTGGCCATCACCGCGCCGTCCTTCATCGCCTCGAAGTGCTCGCGGCGAAAGACGTTGACGTTGCCGGTGGCCGTCACAAAGAGGTCGCCCCAGGAGGCGGCCTGCCCCACGGTCATCACCTGGTAGCCGTCCATCATCGCCTCGAGGGCGCGGACCGGATCCACCTCGATGATGGCCACGTGGGCGCCGTGCCCGGCCATCCGCTGGGCGATGCCGCGGCCAACCCAGCCGTAGCCCGCCACCACCACGTTGCGCCCGGCGATGAGCAGGTTGGTGGCCCGCAGGATGCCGTCGATGGTGGACTGGCCGGTGCCGTACCGGTTGTCAAACATGTGCTTGGTCTGGGCCTCGTTCACGGCAACCACCGGGAACGACAGCGCCCCGTCGGCGGCCATGGCGCGCAGCCGGACCACACCGGTGGTGGTCTCCTCGGTCCCGGCGAGAACGCTCGGCAGGAGTTCCCGGCGCTGCTCGTGGAGCAGCGAGACCAGGTCGCACCCGTCGTCCATGGTCAGCTGCGGCTTGATGTCCGCAACGGCATTGAGATGCGCGTAGTAGGAGTCGCGGTCTTCGCCCCGGCGCGCGTACGTGGAGATGCCGTATTCCGTGACAAGGGCTGCGGCCGTCCAGTCCTGTGTGGAGAGCGGGTTGGACGCTGCAAGGTAGACCTCGGCGCCACCCGCCTTGAGGGTCCGCATCAGGTTTGCGGTCTCGGTGGTGACGTGGAGGCACGCCGCAATCCGCAGACCCGCCAGCGGCTGCTCGCGCACAAAGCGCTCCCGGATCAGGCGCAGGACCGGCATCTCGCGCTCGGCCCACTCAATCCGGCGGACGCCCTCCGCGGCGAGGTTGAGATCAACCACGTCGTGGGGCGGCAGTGCGTGCTCAGTCATCAGGACTCCTCGGCGGGCCGCCCGACAGCGTCGGCGGCGGTGGCGGCATTGTTGGCAACGGTGTTGGCGGAATTGGCTGGCGCGATCGGGTGCGCCTGGGCGAACTGGGCCGGGGCGACAAACTTCGAGGCGAACAGCCGCCGGAGCGGCTCCACGAAGCTTGGCCAGACTGGCGCGGTCCGCCGGACGAGGCGCTCCTCAAACCGGCAGTGCTCACGGTACCCGAGACCCGCGTAGGCGGCGATAGCCGGCGGGTTGTCGGAGCGGACGTTGAGCACCACGTCGTCGCAGAAGCGCAGCAGCTCAGCGGTGACGGCGGCGGTCACACCCTTGGCGAACCCGCGATTGCGGAACGACTCATGGGTGAGCACGTTGCCCACGCAGCCGATACGTCCTTCGCGGGAGACCACGTGGGTGCCGGCCGCGGCAACCAGC
>CAIXZV010000183.1 GCA_903924005.1 uncultured Chloroflexota bacterium
CACACCAAACGGGTTCAGCCAGTACTTGAGCGTGAAGCCGCTCCACAGGAAGTTGGAGCGGCCAGGCGGGTTGTTGAAGCTGAACAGGATGATGACGAAGACAGGCAGCAGCAGGTAGATGACCGCGAGCAGCGTGTAGACGACAAGCAGGTAGCGCTCGGCGAGGCGGCTGAGAATGTCGCGGGGCCCGCCGCGGGGGCGGGTGGCGCTCCGTCTGGCATGGCCTCGCGTGGAGGCGGTCTTCGCGGTTGCCACTACATCCTCCCCGCGCTGGCCGAGAGCTCTTCGGTCCCGAGGATCCTGGCGTAGATGGCTACAACCACCAGCACGCCCGCCATCAGCATGAACGAGAGCGCGGACGCCGCCGGATAGTCGTTCTGGGTGAGGAACTTGTTCTGGATGACGTTGCCGATCATCGTGGTGTCGGGGTTGCCCAGCAGCTCCGCGTTGACGTAGTCGCCGATGGCCGGGATGAACGTCAGGAGCGAGCCTGCGAACACGCCGGGCACCGAGAGCGGGAACGTGACGCGCACAAACGCTTCGGAGATGAAGAACCAGCCGATGGCTGCCCCAGCGATGCCGCCAACGATGCCGGTGATGAGGAAGTCCCAGCCGAAGGCGACACCCAGCACCGTGGCTAGGCCACCGCCGACGATGAAGCCCACAATGCCGCCGCCGGGGCGCCATGGTCCGGCGTAGAGGTCACGCGCGGCCTCCACGAGGCGGTAGTCAATCTTCTCCACCGCCACATAGACCGGCAGCGTCATGAACGGCAGGAACGCGTACGTGATGCCCGAGATCACAGCGATCGGCGTGGCCAGGAGCCGGAACTCCGTTGGCACGCCCGGGATCATGTGGATCACCTGCAGGATGGGCGAGTTGTCGCCCAGGAGGATGGTCCAGCTGATGGTCCGCAGCAGGAAGCTTGTGAAGAACGGCGCCACCACCAGGAACAGCAGCAGGTTCTTGAACCGGCCGCCGCGGAACGCAATGGTGTAGGCGAGCGGGTAGGCGATCAGGAATGTGAGGACGGTTGCCGCGCCCGCATACATGATGGAGCGCCCGTACATCGGCGCGTACGACGCCAGCGCCTTTGTGTAGTTGGAATAGTTGTCCCACGAGAAGGTGAAGCCCGTCTCAAGCGAGCCGCTCCAGAAGCTGGACTGGAACATCTGGAGTGCGGGGTACAGGTAGAACACGAGCAGCCACAAGACGCCCGGCGTGAGCAGGGCGACCGGCGCAATCCAGCGGTGGCGCTTGAGCAGGGTTCCCATGAAGGGGTGGAGACCCTCCGAGGTTCGGGGCGGGCTTCGAAGGTGGCGGGCTGGTCGTCAGCCCTTCCCGGTGACGGTGGCGAACTGCTGGTTGAAGTACGTCTCGTCGGCCTCTGTGAGACCGCCGAAGATGTGCAGCTTTGCCAGGATGTCTGCCGGCGGGAAGATCAGCGGGTTGTTCGCGACGTCTGGGTTGGTGGCCTTGAGCACGTCGGCCGCGCCCTTGCACGGGCAGATGTAGTTCACGTACGCCTCAACCTCGGCCGCGATCTCGGGCTGGTAATACCAGTCGATGAGCATCTCGGCTGTCCCCTTGTGGGCGGCGCCCTTGGGGATGAGGTTGTTGTCGGTCCAGAGCATGCCGCCTTCCTTGGCGACCGCAAACTTCATGCCCGGCTTGTCCGTGAGCACCTGGACCATGTCGCCCGACCAGGCCATCGCCAGCACCACGTTGCCGGCCTTGAGGTCTTCCGCGTAGGCGTTGCCCTTGAACGCTCGGATGATCTTTGCGTTCTTGGCCTTCATGAGCTCCGCAACAGCCTTGTCGCAGGCGTCGCGTGTGGGGTTGGCCGGGTCAAGGCCAAGCTTGAGCATCGTGAGGCCGATGGTGTCACGCATCTCGGAGAGGATGTCCACCTTGCCCGTCCAGCGCGGATCGGCGGTGAAGAATGCCTCCAGGCTGTCCAGCTCGCCGGTCTTGGCCGGGTCGAAGCCAAGGCCCGTCATGCCCGACTGCCACGGCGCGTGGTGGTCGCCCGTGGCGTCCCAGTTGACGCCCTTGTAGGTGTCCACAAGGTTGGCGGTGAAGTTGGGCATGTTGGCGAGCGTGAACTGCTCAACCCAGCCAAGGCGGATGAGCTTCGCCGCCATCCAGTCGGTCATCGTGATGATGTCCCAACCGGTGTCCGCGCCGCCCTGAAGGGCAGGCTGGATGGTGCCGAAGAACTCCTCGTTGTCGTTGACAACCTCGGAGTAGGTCACCTTGGTGCCGTACTTGGCGGTGAACTTGTCAAGCGTTGGGTGCTTGTTGGCGTCGTTCGGATCGACGTCCATGTAGTAGGTCCAGTTGGCCCAGTTGAGCTCTGCCGACGGTGTGGCGGCCGGGGCCGGGGCCGGGGTGGCTGAGGCGGCCACCGATGCCGACGGGCCGGCTGTGGGCGCAGCTGTTGGCGCGGCGGTGGGCGCAGCCGTTGCGAGCGGCTTGGTCCCGCCGCAGGCCGCAAGGAATGCTGCAACGCCGGCAAGTGCGCCGCCCGCAAGCACGCGGCGGCGGCTGATGAGCATGTGGGTGGTCTGGTCGTCACGGGTCACGGGTGGATCCTCCAGGTGTCGCGTGCTACTCGGCCGTTTCGTCGGCGGGTGCGTCGGCAGGCGACGCCTCCACCACGAACGTGTGATCAGGGTTCCAGCTGAGCTGCACCTTCTCGCCCCGGGACCAGAGCTCTGATTTGGTTGCGCGCTCGAGGTTCTGCTCGTAGACCATGACCCGGGCGCCACCCCGGACCTCCACGATGTACTGCGTGCTGACGCCGATGTACGAGACGTCGGTCACGACGCCGTGCAGCAGGTTGCGCCCGGCAGGGACGGTCTCGGTCTCCTCGTTGAGCCGGATCTTCTCTGGGCGGACGCCGGCGCTCACCGCGGTCCGGTCCCCGACAAGCCCGGCACCCACGCGGATGCGCGTGCCGTCCGCGAGGTCCAGCAGGGCGTAGCCGTCCGCTGTGCCCGCGAGCTTGCCGCCAAGCAGGTTGCTGATGCCCAGGAAGCCCGCGACAAAGCGCGTGGTGGGCCGCTCGTAGAGCGTCTCCGGGTCACCCAACTGCTCGTAGTGGCCCTTGTTCATGACGGCGATGCGGTCTGACATCGTCATCGCCTCTTCCTGGTCGTGGGTCACGTAGATGAACGTGATCCCAACCTCCTTCTGGATGCGCTTGAGCTCCACCTGCATCTGCTTGCGCAGCTTGAGGTCCAGGGCGCCGAGGGGCTCGTCGAGGAGGAGCACCGCCGGCCGGTTGATGAGCGCGCGCGCGAGCGCGACCCGCTGCGCCTGGCCGCCGGAGATCTGGG
>CAIXZV010000184.1 GCA_903924005.1 uncultured Chloroflexota bacterium
GCGGCGCAGGCCGTCGAGAAGGCGCTCAAGGCGGCCCTCGCTGCCTCCGACATCGCGCCGCCCAGGAGCCATGACGCCGATGCCCTCCGCGACGCGCTGCCGGCTGGCTGGGACGTGAAGCGCCGGCATCCGGACCTTGCGGCGATGTCCTACTACTCGGTGGCGGTTCGCCACCCGGAGGACTTTGCGTCTGTCACGGGGGCCAAGGCTGCCGGGGCCCGGCGGACAGCCGCATCCGTGTTTGCCTCGGTGCGCAGGGACCTCCTGCGGCGCAGCGTCGACCTCGAGGAACGATGATTGACAAGATCGCCGAGGTCCGGCCCATCACCGAGTGGGTCCCGCCAACCGTCTAGGTCTGTCCACCACCCCGCGAGTCGCGGCTGACTCAGGCTGGGCACGCTGCGGCACAGTTCGAGGCGCGAAGTCGCGCTTTGGACTTCGAACCCAGCGCCAGCGGCGGCTCCCTGCGTCGCTGATGACTCACGGCGGATGTCGTGAGTTTCCAAGAACCGGGGCGTCCTCCCGTTCGTCTGGATGGGTACGATGGGAACAGCCGCGGTGGCTTGTCCGATAGGGCAGCTGGAGGGAACCCTGAGCGCCGGCGAACGCGACAGCGAGGACGCCAGAGAGCGCTTCCTGCGTCAGGCCGGGCGCGATCTCGACCGCGCCTATCGTCTGGCCGGTCTGCTCCTTGGCGACCGCCACGATGCCGAGGATGCAACCCAAGAGGCGCTCCTCCGAGCCTGGCGCAGCCTGCCCACCTTGCGGGACCCGGCCATCTTCCAGGGCTGGTTTGACCGGATCCTCGTAAACATCTGCCGCGATCGGCTTCGGCGGCGGGCGCGCGTGCGCTTTGTGGCGATTGCGGACGAGGAGGCCGGACCGTCCATCGCGGACCCGTTTCGCTCCGTGCTTGACCGCGACGAGTCGCTGCGGGCGCTGCGCGTGCTGGACGCCGACGAGCGCGTCGTGGTGGTCCTCCACTACTGGGCGGACCTCCCGCTCACCGAGGTGGCGACCCGCGCGGGGATCCCACTGGGCACCGTGAAGTCGCGGCTGCATCGGGCGCTGGGCAAGCTTGGGCGGTCGATGACGGCCGAGACGTCCGGGACGGGAGGCCTGCAATGAGCGACGATCTCGAGCGCCGGCTTCGCCAGGCGTTCCACGACGCGCCGCTGCCGGGGGCGCCGTCCACGCTGCGCGAGACGCTGCAGGGCGTGCCGGATGCGGCGCCTGTCCGCGGGGGTGCGTCGCGCTGGCAGCGGCTGCCGCTGGCGCTGGCCGCGGTCCTGGTGCTCGCCGTCGTGGGCCTTGCCGGGTTTAGCGTGCTGAGCAAGCTGCCGCTCGGCCCCGTTGGTCCGTCCGGGAGCGGGCTGGCCACGGAGCCGCCCGCGCCGCCGGCATCGGTGCACGTGCTGGACGCCACGCAGCTGGCCGCGGCCATTGCCGCGCAGCGGGCTGGCGGGCTGGAGCCGCAGGTTGTCGTGACCTCGGTGTCCATCGACGGCACAAGCCGCCCCGGCCCATCACCGCGTGAGTGCGGCCAGCCCGGCGGATCCTGCGTGGTGGTCGGCGTGCTGACCGGCATGGCGGATCCAGCCGGCACGGTCACGATCCGGACGCCCGGCGAGGGCAGCGGCGATGTCCCAACGCCCACGACGCCCGCCGATCTTGCGGGACCGGTTGCCCTTCGGCTTGTGGGCACGTCGCCTATCGAGTTCCTCGGCCATGTGGATCTGCAGGGCCCTACTGGCCAAGTGGACGTCCCTGCGCTGCTGGCCGCCACCGCAACGGCACCGTCCGGGCGGGTCTGGGCCGTTGGCGGCTGGCTCGTCGGCATCCAGATGGGGTCCTGCGGGCCGGTGATCGACCCGCCGCTGCCGGCGCCGTTCATGTGTCCCACCAACCGCTCCGTGCTGACGGCTGCGCCCGTTCTGCCGGTGAGGCCCTACGGGAGCAACGGCATCACCGCCTCGGTGCCCGACGGCGCAGTTCAGGTGCAGGCGTGGGCCTATGACTCCTTCGCGCAGTCGCCGGCGCACGTCGGGATCAACGACGTCCCGCGCGAGGGCGTGTACCTGGTCCGCATGGTGGCCGTGGACCGCACCGCGTGTCCGGCCTGCCGCGGCTGGCTCATGGTGGGCCGACTTGACGCGGTCCCCGCGCCAGTGCCCAGCGCGTCAGCAGCGGCCACCGTCGAGGTCCTCAGCGTGGCTGAGGCCGCGGCACGCCTGGCGGCCGATCGGGCGAGCCTCCTTGGCCAGCCGATGGTCATCGACGGCAATGTGCGGCCCCGCAAGGGTCTGGCGTGCGTCGCGACCGACCCTCGGTGCGTGCTCGGCAGCCTCGACGGCACGAGCGAGTCAGTCTTCGCCACCAGCTTTACAAACGCCCAGCTGGGTCAGGACTCGGGCGGCCCGCTCGGGGGCATGTTGGCGTACGTCGTGCGCGAGACGGGGCTGGAGTACCTCGGGCGCATGGGCTACTACAACGGTGCCGGGTTCGAGTTCCCAATATCCGGTCTGGACGCCAGTTCGGGTGCGCGGGGCCCGATGGTGGTGGTTGCGCGCGGCTGGCTCGTGGCGGGACTGCCGGTGCCGTGCCCGATGCCGCTGCCGGGGACGCCGCCGAATACGCCGTTTGAAGGCTGTCCGCCGGCCTGGCTCACGCAGGACGAGGTCCAGCCTGTCGAAGGCACGATCGGCGCCCACAAGATCCACGAGCCCGCTGTCGCGATCCACGTCCAGTACGGCGCCTATGGCGACTTCGCGCCCAACCCGGACAACACCGCCGACGGTCTCACCCAGCCGCGCTACGGGACGTATCTGGTGCGCCTCGTCTTCGACACAAGTCAGCCAGAGGCCGCAGCCCAGCACGGCTGGCAGGTGGTGGGTCGTCTGGATCCGGCGCCGGTCGTGGGCCCGCCGATCTCCGCGCCGCTCCCGTCGCTGCCCCCGGACCCGTCCGCGACACCGCGGCCTGACCCCGTGGTCACCTGCATCGCGGATCCCGACCTTGCGGCCTTGGGCACCACCGTGGACGCGTGTCCGGCGGCGATCGACACCGCGCTTGCGGCGGCCAGCGGGATCACCACGCTTCCCGTTACACGCTTGTACCTCCGGCCCGGCATCTTCCCCTGCAGCAAGCACTGGGGCGAGCGCGCCGTTTGCTTTGGGCCGGCGATCATCCCCGGCGCGCAGATGTACGGCTGGATGGCATTCGACGGGACCGACAAGGTTGCCGCGGTCCAGTTGTTCCGGGACCAGCCCAGCGCCGACGCGCCGAACCCGCCCTGGACGGCGACCATCGATGCCTTCGAGGTGCCGCCCGCCAGTTGGTCGATGCCGTAGGTGCGCCGGGTCTAGGCCAGTGCCGCCCGCAGCGCGCCGGCGAGGTCGGCCCAGAGGTCGTCCACGCCCTCAATGCCCACCGACAGGCGGCACAGCGTCGCGCCAACCAGCGCGGCATCGCCTGCGTATCGGGCTCGGCGCTCAATGAGGGACTCAACGCCGCCAAGGCTCGTGGCGTGGGTGAGCAGCCGCAGCCGCGCGAGGAACGCCTCTGTCTGCGCCACGGTGCCGGCCACCTCAAACGAGAGCATCGAGCCGCAGCCGTCCGGCAGCACCCGCAGCGCCCGCTCGTGCTGCGGGTCGCCGGGGAGGCCCGGGTA
>CAIXZV010000185.1 GCA_903924005.1 uncultured Chloroflexota bacterium
GGGAGCAGAGAAGCGCGATGTTGGTCTGGCTTGGCTGGTTGAGCAGCGCAATGATCAGGAACGACACAAACGCAAAGGCCAGCGTCCCGCCGGCGAGCCCGTCAAGGCCATCCGTCAGGTTGACGCCATTGGACGCGGCAACAATCGCGAACGCGGCGAACGTCACGTAGAACCACGGAGCGACCGTGACGTCGCCCATAAACGGCACCCAGATCGCCGTGATCTGGTACGTGCTCTGGATCTGGAACGCGGCGGCGAACGCTACGACGCCCTGCCACAGCAGCTTCTGCTTGACGCCGATCCCCTCGCCGGTGCGGGCGTTGAGATAGTCGTCAAACGCGCCAAGGAGCCCCACCAACCCCAGCGTGGCAATGGGCGCAATGATGCCGCCCTGGATTGGGCGAAGCGCCGCAAACAGTGCGATCACCACCCCAATGAGCAGCAGGCCGCCCATGGTGGGGGTCCCCCACTTAACCATGTGGGACTGCGGGCCTTCTTCGCGGATCTGTTTCGCGAAGCCGAAGTGGCGAAGCAGCCGCAAATACGGCGGCATCAGGATCACCACGATCACGAACGCGAGCAGTAGCCCCTGAATCAGCTCGAGGGTCATACGCCATCCTCCCGGCCACCAAGGGCATCAACGAGCTCGTCCACGACGCGCTCAAGCTCAACGCCCCGCGACGCTTTCACGAGGACGACATCACCCCGCGCCAACAGCGGCACCAGGAGCTTGACGACGGCCCCAGCATCGGGCGCCGCCACGATGGCGGCTTCGGAGAGGCCGGCCGCCAGTGCGCCCGCGATGATGCCGTACGCGGCGCCGGCGGGCGTTTGTCCGGCTGGTGCCGCATCCACAACCACCAGCAGGTCCAGCGCTGCGGCAGCGGCTTCGCCAACGGCTCGATGCCCGGCATCGTGCTCGGAGCCAAGCTCGCGCATCTCGCCCAGGACCGCCACGTGTCGCCCCGGCAACCCGGCCAGCAGGTCCAGCGCAGCGCCCATGGATCCCGGCGACGCGTTGTAGGCGTCGTCCACGATGGTCAGGCCGCCCACCGGGATCACCACAGAGCGGTGCGGGGCGGCGCCTCCGGCAATGAGCCCAGGGATGATGGCGTCCAGCGTCATGCCCGCGGCCAAACCCGTCGCGGCCCCGGCGAGCGCGTTGTGGACCGCGAGGCGACCCAGTGCGGCAATCGCCACATCCCGAGACCCGGCGGGCGTGACAAGCCGGAAGCGCATGCCGGCAAACCCGGCCGAGACCACAGCCTCTGCGCGCACGTCCGCGTCCTGGGCGAAGCCGTACGTCACAACGCGGGCGCTGGTCCGGCCAGCCATGCGGCGAACGCGCGGATCATCGGCGTTAAGGATCGCGACGCCTCCGTCGGCCGCACTCGGCAGGCCCTCCACAAGCTCGGCCTTGGCGTTCTCAATCGCCTCAATCGTGCCCATGCGCGACAGGTGGACCGGCGCCACCGCGGTGACGATGCCTATGGACGGCCGTGCAATCGCGGCCAGATCGCGGATCTCGCCCGCCGCGTACATGCCCATCTCCAAGACCAGCGCCTCGTGCTCCGGGCCAAGGTCCAAGACCGTTAGCGGGAGCCCCACTTCGTTGTTGCGGTTGCCCTCGGACTTGAGGGTGGCGAACCCTTGAGCGAGCACCGCCGCAACTGCCTCCTTGGTGGACGTCTTGGCAATGCTCCCGGTGATGCCCACCACCAGCGGGGTGAAGCGCCGGCGCCAGGTGGCGGCGATCGCATGCAGGGCGCGCAGGGTCTCCGCGACAAGCACCACGGTGATGTCGCCCAGGTCACCAAGCGCAGGCTCGCCCGCGTCCTCGTCGGGCAGCCGGGAAATGAGGAGCGCGGCAGCCCCGGCGACGACGGCGTCGCGCAGATAGCGGTGCCCGTCAGTCCGGTCGCCCGGCAGGGCAACAAACAGGGAGCCGGGGGCAACGCGGCGCGAGTCCACAGCGCCGCCGCGGATGCGACGAGTCCCGCGCAACAGCAGTTTGCCGCCCGTCGCGGCAGCGAGCTCGTCGGCGGTGATCGCGGTCAGGGAAGTCAGGCCGGTCACGGCGCCACCTCTGCCGGGGCCGGCATCGTGCGGTCGTCGGGGATGAGGTTTGGCGTGGAGATGGCGTCATGGGCGATGCGGCGGAAGAGCTCAAAGGAGTACACGGGCAGCTCGATGTCGCCCTGGCGGGCCACCGTCGGGATGGCCTCCTCAATCCGCACCACCACAACAAGATCCGGTTTGCCGGGCGTGCGCGCGATGTACCCCGCGAAGGAGTAGTTGAAGTCCAGCGGCTTCCAGTTGTTGGTTGTGGCGTCCCAGATCTGCGCTGTGCCGGTCTTGCCGCCAACTTCAAAGCCCGGGATCTGCGTCCGGCTCTTGTACAGCGGGACAGTTGAGATCACGTGCTTCATCAGGCTGATCAGTTGTCCCGAGAGCTGAGGCGCCATCACGCGCCCGTGGTTGACGCCCTGCGTCTCCACGTTGCCCACCGAGCGCACGACATGCGGCTGGATCAGCGTGCCGCCGTTCACGATGGCGGAGAAGGCCTGCGCCAACTGGATGGGCGTCACGGCCACGCCCTGTCCAAACGAGCCGTTTGCAAGGTCGACTTGGCGATACGGGATCTTGGCCGGGTCTCGGACGATGCCAGCTGCCTCGCCAGCAACGTCGATCCCGGTGCGGCGGCCAAAGCCCATCGTGCTCCACGTGGCGTAGAGCTTGGCGGCCGCCGCATTGGTGGTGGCGCCAAGCTTCAGCGCGGTCATGCTCGCCACGACATTGCGTGAATACGCGATTGCGTCCGCGAACGTCAGGTTGGGCCGCGCCCGATGGTCCGCGTTCTGCACGATGGAGGTCCCGTGGTCCAGCGTCAGCTTCACCGCGTCACGGACAGGGGTGTCCAGCGCAATTACGCCCGCCCCAAGGGCTGCCTGCGCGGTGAACATCTTGAACACCGAGCCGGGCTCGTACACGCCCGAGGCCATCGGATCCGTGAAGACTGCCGGGTTCACACGGGCGATGGTCTGGTAGGTGTTGGCGTCGTACGAGGGATACGAGGCGTACGCGTAGACCTCACCCGTGTACGGGTCCATCACCATCGCAGACACGCTCTTCGCGCGGTCCGCGATCCACGCGGCAAGGATCTCCTGTTCCACCGCAACCTGGAGCGACGCGTCGATTGTGAGGGTCAGGTCCTGGCCGGCGCTCCCCTGCTGGACCACATGGGCCGTGTCAGGCACCGTGTTGCCCAGCGCGTCGTGCTCGGCGGACCACGTGGTGGGGGTGCCCGCAAGGACAGTCTGGTAGTACTGCTCAACACCATACTGGCCGTCCCCTGCACGGTTGACAAAGCCAAGGAGGTGGGCCGCCAGCGTTGATGAGGGCGAGCCGCCCTCCTGCGGGTAATAGCGCACGGCTTCGGGCTCAAGCATCACGCCCGCAAGCGTGGCGCTCGAACCCTGGCTCAGCGTCCGGATCTGGGTGGAC